>NZ_LWHG01000001.1 GCF_001625445.1 Haladaptatus sp. R4
GTTTGCCGCGCAGTTGGGTGAGCGGGCCACCTGGCAGCAGTCGGATCATGCCGAACGTGAGCGTCACGACCAGCCACAGTGTGAAGATCGCTCGTCCCGTCCGTTTCAAATAATAGTTGACCATATTACAAACTTATCACTATTGTGTACTTCTCACGCCAAATTCGAATGTTCGGTCCCGTTCGTTCGCTCGAATCCGGAGCAAAGACTCCTCGAACCGAGGTCGAGACCACATCCAGTGGGTGTGACCCCTCCCGTGGTATCTTCCGGCATACGAATGCGCCGATATTTAAATACGTCACTGCTGCCTATGGATTTGTCTCTCATACCCAATGCAAATTGGACATCGATCGTAAATAAATGTTTGCACAGATTTTCGTTCCGCCGGAGTGCCGTAGTGAAATACCGAGTCCCCGTCCGAAGAGACACGGTGGGGGACTCACCTGCCGTTGGACTACTACGGCTTGTAGTTGTTCTTGCCGAACCGGACCGCCCACGACTCGGGCCATTTGACCTGCTCGATATCGGAGCCGTCTTCGGGGACCTCCCAGTGGTCGCGTGAGAGGAACGACTGGTCCTGTTTCTCCGCGACGGCGAGGATGGGGAGGTCCTGATTCGTCACCCACGCCAGATCGAGGATGATCTCGTTGATCTTCTTCTCGTCCGTCGCCTGTGAGAGTTCCTGCAAGCGCTTTGCTGGGTTGATAGTCATCTTGCCCGAACCGGTTCGTGACGGGACCTTCGCGTCGGCGTGTTTCCCGCCACGACTCTGGTTCGCTGGCGGGTAGTTGTACGTGTACCCGCTGTTCTCCAGCAACTGGTACCGGAGCGAGAAGTACGGGAACGACGCTTGCGCGCCGCCCGGAAGCCACGACCCGGACGCGAGGACGAAGTCCCCGTTCGCCCAAACCTGTCCCGAAAGCGTCCCGTAGCTACGGGAATCGACCGACGATTTGAAACCGAAGCTCTTCAACTGGTCGACGATGGTTTGGGCCGCGGTCACCCAGTCCGTCCAGTCGGATGGCACCTGAACGGGGAGGTTGACGACGTCACCGTCGCTGTCGTGCCACTTGCCGCCCTGTTTCTTGTAGCCCGCCTTCTTCAGCACTTTGGCGGCCTTATCCGTCTCGGAACTCGCCTGGCCGTAGGTTTCGAATTTGCTGGCCGAATCCCCGAGGATGCGCTCCTGGTCGCCCGACGGAATCCCGATCGAGTATTTCGGTGCCTGTTTCGATTCCGGTGCGGCGTTTTTCACGACCGCATCGCGGTTGATGACGTACGCGATGGCCTGTCGAACGGCGCGGTCTCCGGTGTGCTTGTGGTCCATCTGGGGGACCAACCCGTAGCCCCAGTTCGCCGGGGTTTTGACCTGTTGCCAGTTCTTCGGGAGTTGGTTGACGATTCGCGGCGGCGTGAACATGCTGTACACCGAGTCGAGTTGGTTGGCGATCATCGACTGGTGAGCCTGCTCGTTCCCGTTGATGTACCGGAAGGCGTAGGTTTTGAAGTTGATGTTCTTCGAGTCGGGGTGGTCGTCCCGCCGTGTGAGCACCAGTTCCTGCGTCGTCGCCTGCTTGAACTCGAAGGGACCGCTCGCAATCGGTTCTTTCCACGCGAAGTCCTGGAGGGCTCGCGTTCCGTCCTTCTCGTTCTTCTCGATCTTATCCACGTACTTGCCGAACACGCTTTTCGGCTGCCGAATCTGGTTGTCGGAGAGGACTTGGAATTTGACGATGGATTTGTTGACTTGGTTTTCGAGGTGCATGACGACGGTCTTGTCGTCCTTTGCCTCGACCGATTTCGTGTAATCCCCGTACCCGGAACCGGTGTACATCCCGAGTTTCAGTTGGGTAACGATGTCGTCGGCGGTCACGTCGTCGCCGTTCGCCCACGTGAGGCCGTCGCGGAGGGTGAGTTTGAACGTGTTGTCACCGAACTCCCAATCGGTGATGCCGTAGGGGACGAGTTTGCTTTTCGCGTAATTGTACTTCGCGAACGCATCGAAGAGGTAGTAGTGTGAGATTTGTGCGGCGCTCGACGGGTTGCTGATGTTCCACTGGATGTTCTGTGGCACTTGATTTGCCATATCCACGTGTTTCACATCGTGGACGTTCTTGTTGCCAGAATCACCCTTCGAGGAGCCATCATCGGAATTACCAGTGCAGCCCGCAAGTGCAGTCGCACCTACCATCCCGGTGAGACCGACAAATTGCCGACGATTAATCATGTTTTGGAGACCTCTGTCATTGTCCATCATTATACTACTATCAATGATAGAATCCTCTTGATAATAAAATATGTGGTTTGAATACTCTATACTCATTATTCGACGAATCAATGGACATATGGCCACTTCGAAACTAAATTTGTTTTTAATACAGTCGAATCTTGATGGATTCCCGGGAAACAACTGGATTCGGTCGTCATACAAATCCGATCCTGTAGAACGTGAGACGAAGTCCGAATTCGTTTTTCACGTACGAAGACATATGAAAATATCTCCTCAAACAGTGAGAAAATTTATTCGTGGGGACTGCGCGTCTATTGGACATGGACGATGACAGGCTCCGGGAAGCCCTTGAGGAAGCGGAGTTGACGGCGTATCAGTCGGATGCGTACGTCACGTTACTCGAACAGGGGATGGCATCCGCCGTGGAGGTGGCACATCAGTGCTCGGTCCCGGTATCCCAAATCTACGACGTGTTGCGGGCGCTAGAACAGAAGGGGTACATCGAGACCCTCGAACAGGACACGCTCCACGCTCGCCCGAAAGACCCCGTATCGATCCTCCAGAAACTCCGCTCCCGTGGCCAGATGATGGACGAAGCGGCGGACGCCATCGAGGATCGGTGGCGGCGGCCGTCGCTCAGTTCACACATGGTGAGCGTGGTCAAACACGAGGATACCGTCATCGACCGCGCCCGGGACCTCATCCGTGATGCC
This sequence comes from Haladaptatus sp. R4, assembly GCF_001625445.1. Classification (NCBI taxonomy): domain Archaea; kingdom Methanobacteriati; phylum Methanobacteriota; class Halobacteria; order Halobacteriales; family Haladaptataceae; genus Haladaptatus; species Haladaptatus sp. R4. The sequence goes on from NZ_LWHG01000001.1 coordinate 2,944, forward strand.
GAGAGTTTCATCCAACTCTCGGTGACCGTCGAGCAGTTCGAAGCGCTTACGAACGCGTTGCAGGACGCACGCAAACGCGATGTCGTGGTGCGGGCCACCGTGTATCCCGACGGTGGGTCCGACGACTGGCTCACGGCTATCGACCTCGAAAAAACCCTCTCGGAGCTTCGAGTGTGTCATATTCCGGCCTTCCTGACCATCGTCGATCGCACGATGACGTGTTTCACGCCGAACGACTGGGCGAACCGACCGTTCGGCGTCCTCATCGACGATTACATCCTCTCGTTCATCTTCCACTGGTACTTTCAGACCTGTCTGTGGTCCCTCTGGGACACCGTGTACGTCGATTCGGACGTCGCACGCGTTTACATGACCCTAGAGGAGTTCGTCCGTGACGCCGTCGCCCTCCAAGCCGACGGCGCACGCATTACCGCTACCGTCCACGGGTTCTGGATCGATCGTAACGAGGACTGCGAGATCACCGGCCTCGTCACGGACATATTGTATCCCACCGTACATCGCTCGTCGACGCGTCCGTCGTACGATGAACTGGCGGGATTCGTCCGAGTCCAGATGGCGAACGAGGACGGAACGTACAGCATCGGGAGTTGGGGTGCCGTCTACGAGGATATCGAGGCGGTCCGGATCGTGCTGGAGGACATCGATTACACCTCGTCTTGGGACGGAATTCCCGGACGGTAGTGAGTGTCGAAATTTCTCGGATCTCTCGACCCGCATCCGTGGTCACGTAGTGACCCGAGGACCTTCGTCGGATGGATGTTCGGGATCGAACTCGGTGTACGCGACGAACTCGATGTACACGGGCGACGATAATCCAAGAAAAGGTTATTAACAGGTCACACAAAAATATAGCTCATGGCGGAGCAAGAAGAAAGCCATTCACCACCAGAGACATCGGTCTCGACAGCAGAGCGAGTCACGGATCTCATCGGTCGGATGACTCTCGAAGAAAAAGTCGGACAGCTCACTGGATCGTACGTCGGGACGCTCGACGATGGGCCACACGGAATCGAAGACGTCATCGACGAAATCGGGACACATCACGTCGGTGCCGTCGCGCCGTTCGGTTGGGGCGGTTCCCCAAACGAACACGCTTCGGAGGCCATCGAAGCCGCGAACGAACTCCAACGGCACGCCATGGAGAACACGCGGCTCGGAATCCCGCTCCTCTTCGGTGCCGACGCTATCCACGGCCACGCCTACATCAAGGAGGCGACGGTGTTCCTGAACAACCTCGGTCTCGCGGCAACGTGGGACGACGACCTCGCCGAACGCGTCGCCACCGTAACGAGAACGGAGATGCGGGCGACGGGCGCCGCGCAGAATTATTCCCCGACCTGTGACGTGGCACGGGACCAGCGATGGGGCCGAGTCGGGGAGACGTTCGGCGAGAGCCCATATCTCGTCGGCAAGTTCGCCGCGAGCAAGGTACGGGGATACCAAGGAGATGGTCCGAGCCCCGAAACCGTCGCGGCGACGGCCAAGCATTTCCCGGCATACGGTGCCCCGACTCGCGGCGAAGACGCCGCGCCGGTCGAGATATCAACGAAGACGCTTCACGACGTGTTTCTTCCCCCGTTCGAGGAAGCGTTGGATGCCGACGTCGCATCGGTCATGCCGTGTTACAACTCCATCGACGGGGAACCGGTTCACGGCTCCCAGCGCTACCTGCTGGAACTTCTCGGCGAAGGGTTGGGATTCGATGGACTCCTCGTCTCCGATTGGGGCGGGGTCGATCAACTCCACGCGGAGCACCGTACCGCAGGCTCTCCCATCGAGGCGGCACTGCAGACGCGACTCGCCGGACTCGACATCGCGTCGGTTGCGGGCACCGACCACGCCGAACACGTCCTCGAACTCGTCGAGGAGGGTGAACTCTCGGAGGACCTGATCGACGAAAGCGTCGAGCGAATCCTCACGACGAAGTTCCGACTCGGCCTCTTCGAGGACCCGTACGTCGACCCCGAAACCGCGGAGGACCTGCTCGGCTCCCCGGAGCACCAGCGGGTCGCCCGGGAGGCGGTCGAAAAGTCGCTGACGCTGCTCCAGAACGACGACGATCTCCTTCCGCTTTCCGACGATATCGGCGAGGTGTTCGTCGGCGGACCGAACGCGGACGAAATCGTCCACCAACTCGGCGGGTGGAGCAGCAACGACCCCGACGGCGTGCCGGGCACCACCGTCCTCGAAGGGATTCGTGATACCGTCGGTGAGGACGTCACCGTCACCCACGAACGGGGGAGCGGTATCAACGAACCGGCCGATATCGACGCGGCAGCGCGAGCGGCGGCGAACGCGGACGATCGCCGTCCTCGCGCTCGGCGAGGATTGGTATCTCCACGAGTTCGGACCGACGATGGATACCAAGAGCGAGACTGGGGAGTTCCCGACTCGGTCGCAGTTGTCGCTCCCGGAGTCACAGCGTGAACTCGTGGCCGCCGTCGAGGAGACCGGGACGCCCGTCGTCGCGGTGCTCATCACGGGGCGACCGCTCGCAGTGCAATGGCTCGCGGACACCGTGCCGTCGATACTGATGGCGTACTATCCCGGAACCGTCGGCGGCGAGGCAATCGCTCGGACGCTCTTCGGCGAGAGCGAACCCGGCGGTCGGCTTCCCGTCTCCATGCCTCGGTCGGCGGACTGCCTCCCGACGTATTTCAACTATCTTCCGCAACCGCACCCCATCGGCGTGGACGAACATCCCCCGTCGTACGACCCGCTGTTCGAGTTCGGTCACGGCCTGAGCTATACGACCATCGAGTACGACTCCGTGGACGTCTCGTCCGACGTGATCCGTCCCGACGAACCGGTGACGGTGGACGTTTCGCTCGAAAACACGGGTGACCGGCGCGGAAGCGAGGTCGTCCAGTTGTTCGCGTGCGACGAGTTCAGTTCGGTTGTGACGCCCGTGCGCGAACAGAAGGGTTTCGAACGTGTCGAACTCGACCCCGGCGAGCGCACGACCGTCTCGTTCTCGCTCTCCACCGACGACCGACTGTTCGCGCACGAACCCAGTGGGTACGGTGACATCGGCCGACTACGGCTCTTCGTCGACGAACACGTCCACGACCTCCGCGTCGATACGAACTGAACACCTTTCGAACAGCAGTTCTCACGCACTTTCTCACACCGCTCGGAGACGAGCGTCGCCGTTGTTCCCGCATATCGTCCGAAAAAGATAGGTTCCAGTTAGTCGTTACAACGTCTGTTCACGCTCTGGCCACGACCGTACATATCTACATTTTTATGATTTTTATATTCCCAAATTATATTAGAGAAATGCCAGACACCACCGTGATATAATACTCAAATATCTGTTACGAGGGTAAACAATAGACAGATTTCCTATGATACGTAACGGACCATCACTCCGCACCCGGCGGCCATTTTCGAATGTGGAACCGTTCACGAGGCACTGGACACCGACGCTCGTCGCTCGATGCCACGTACCATTACGGACATAGGCTTGTTCGCATCTGTCTCGTTTTCCCGTATCGTCGGGACCAGCAGCGGTGGCGTCGGATCGGATCGAAACGATCGATCGACCGCTCGTTCGATCATCGACCTCACCAATTAATATTGTATGATATTCACAATACTAAACTCCTCAGAAATTCCGAACCTACGGCGCAAAATAATCTCCCTCCGTGGCAGTAACAACTAATAATCCGCTAAAAATACAGCTTCGACTATCTACCTTCGAATCTGATCCGACTTTCCACCAAATTTTCGTGACTGACTGATCGATAAATCGGCCACTCGGGAAAAGTTGGCAAAAACCGATTTGGAGGGCTCATGTTCGAATATTCGGTGGAAAATCTCTTGAACGGTATACTGTGTATATCGAACGTTCGCCGCAGTTGTTTAGTCAAGAGTACACAATACTAGGTGGGGCCCGCGACGTTGGTGCTTCTTTTGTGGCGTAAAATCCGGATCGGTCGTCGAGGACCGTGAGACGTTTTCGAGTGATATTGCGCCGTTCGTTGGAACCCGCTCGGCGAGGTTCGGATTTCGTTTCCGTGCCGGTCACGAAGTAGCGATCACACCCTCCGGAAGGCGGTTCCCGCCTTCCGGGCCGTCACCGCGTCGCTGTCCGAGTCCCCGACGAAGAGGGTTCGTTCCGGAACCGCGTCGAGACGTTCCACGGCGGTGAGCAGTGGTTGTGGGTGTGGTTTCCGTTCTGGGACCGAGTCCCGCCCGACGATGACGTCGGTTCCGTTCGGGACGCCGTGTTCCTCCAGCGCGAGACGGCAGGCCGTTTCACAGTTGAGCGAGCAGATGGCGACCGGTCGTTCCGCGTCGGCGAACTCCTCCAACAGCGGGAGTCGTTCGGATCGCCGCGCCCCGGCGCGCTCGGCCGCCGCGAGGTGCGGTTCTATCTTCTCCTCGATACCGAGCGATTCCGCGACCGGCAACAGATCCAGCGCGTCGTTCGCGGTCGCTTCGCCGCCGTGTTCCCGAATTATCGGCTGTATCTCCTTTGCAGCAGCGGCCCAATCCACGGCGAGTCGAACCAGCGTTCCATCGAGGTCGTACACGACTGCATCGTATTCGTCCGTCACTTCTTACCGTGCGACGTTCGAGTTGATAAACCTCCCCGCCGAACTGGTTTTCAGGCCGTTCCGCCATCGACATCGCTCGCTTGGACGATGAACGTCCGCTCCGGGTACGGCGCGGCGCGGAGGGTGACGACCTTCGTCAGTCGGTAGTACTTTCGATTCCCCTGCCTGTACGGTTCGATGAGGTCCGCCCCCTCCAACGCCCGCAGGTGGTGCACGGCCGTCTTCCCGTCCATTCCCACTTCCTCCGCGAGTTCGGAGACGTACATCGGTTCGCGCGAGAGCAACCGTAGGATTTCGAGACGGGGTTTGCTCCCGAGCATGTCGAGCAGTGACATCGAACCGGATACGACGGCGACCCCCAAAGAACCACACCACGAACTGCCCGCGGGCGTACGATAATTTAATTGTCCCCCCGTCGTGGACGCGGTATGGACGACAACGTCGAACTCCCGACGGACGGCAACTCGAAACCATCGGAAGTCACCGACGGCTTCTTCGAACGCGAAGTCCAGCTTTCGCGCGAACAGACGGGCACGTTCCTCCGCGAACTCGCCGATCAGATCGAAGCGGGGACGAAGCTCACGGTTTCGACGAGCGACTGGGAGATTCCGTTCGAGTACGACGAACCCATCGAGGTCGAAGTCGAGTTCACCGGCGGCCGCGAGGACGAACTCGAAATCGAACTGGAGTTCACCGAGGCGACGGCCGACGACGACCTCTCCGTTCACTGATCGGCGTGGAGCGACGACCGGACCGTCGCGACCCGTTCCTGGTAGGCGTCGGCGTCGAAAACCTCCCCATCTCGGGGACGGGGAAGGTCGATGTCGAACGTCGTTCTAATCCGGCCCGGATCGTTTCCCATCACGACACAGCGGTCCCCGAGCAACACGGCCTCTGGAACGCTGTGGGTGACGAACAAGACGGTCTTTCGCTCCCGACGCCAGAGGTCCCGAACTTCGATTCCCATCTCCTCGCGGGTGAGTTCGTCCAGTTCGCCGAACGGTTCGTCCATCAACAGCACGTCCGCACCGAGATGGAGCGCCCGGGCGATGGCCACGCGCTGTTTCATTCCCCCCGACAGCTCGGCCGGACGGCTACCCTCGAATCCGGCAAGGCCGACCGTCGAGAGTAGTTCGCGCGCATCGGCACGCTTCGGCGATTTTCCCGCCATCCGTCGCAGGAACACGACGTTTTCGAGGGCCGTCTTCCACGGCAACAGCGTGTGCTGTTGAAAGACGACGCCGATGGTCCCCTCGCTTCGCGCTTCGTCCGGCGAGCGTCCGTTCAATCGAACCCGTCCGCGCGTCGGCGACTGAAGCCCGCTGACGGTTCGTAACAGGGTCGTTTTCCCGCAACCGGACGGGCCGATGATGGTGACGAACTCGCCGTCCGGTATCCGGAGGTCGATGCCGCCGAGGGCGGTTACGTCGCCGAACGAAACGCCGACGTCGTCCAGTTCTATCATCGTTCGGTCCCCTCGCTTCCGAGCAATCCGACGCCGTCGAGCGCGGTCGATAACCGGTTCCATAGCTCCGCTTCCCCCCATCCCCATCCAAAGTTGCGAACCGCGTCGGTGGTTCCGAACTCCGCGACGGCCGCTTCGAACGTCCGTCGCTCTCGGACGGGGGAACTGGGTTCGGCGTCGTCGTGTGCTTCGATTGCCTCCTCGACGCGGGATGGGTTTTGCCGGGCGGTCGTCCATCCGCCCGTCGTCGCCGCGAGGAACGCGGCCAGTTCCGGTTCGCGTTCCGAGAGGGCCTGCTCGCTCGTCACGATTGCTGGACCGGGGAGGGGAAACCGTTCCGCGACGGGAATCGACTCGACCGAGATTCCGTCGTCCCGTAGTTTCCGTGGGTCGGAAAACGACCCCGTGACGGCGTCGACGGCTCCGGAAAGCAGCGCGGCACGCTCCTCGCCACGGAGGTCCACGATTTCCACGTCGTCCAGGACGCCCCCTTGCGAGAGGAACAACCGACCGAGCAGCCCCGTCTCGGCGGTCGATGGCATCCCGATACGGAGGCCACGAAGCTGTTCGGCGCGCTCCAATGGACCGTCGAACGTCGTTCGCAGTCCGTAGATGGTCGTCATGGCGTGTTGGAACAGCAGGGCGACCGGGACGATTTTCTCGCCCTCCGCTCGCGCCCGAAGGACGGTCGCCGCGCCGCTGACCGCAACGTCGGCAGCCTCCGAGACGATGTCGTCGAGTGCGGCCCGCGACCCGTCGTGAACGTCGAACCCAACCGACAGTCCCCATTTTTCGTACAGTCCCGTCTCGTCCGCGACGAACAGCGGCGCGTGGAGGCCGTTCGGCCGCCAGTTCAGCGCGAGCGAGACCGACGCGTTCGTGGCGTGTGAAATCGGTGCGTCCGGAACCGGCGAGTCTAACTCGGCGGTGGTGTTCGATTCTGGGCGGTTTGGGAACGCTCCCGCCCGTGCGAGCAACTCGCGGGCGTGCTCGTCGTACGCGGCGTCGACCGTCTCCTCGACGCTTCCGGTCGCACGCCACCTCGTCTCCGGTCTACCGGGTGTCTCGTCCCGAACCGTGGTCGTCTCTATCAGTTCCCGTTCCGTCAGTTCGGCCAGTGCGTTTCGCACCGCCTTCCGATTCGACCCGGTTCCGATCCGAACGGCGAGCAGCGACGCTGGCTCCGTCGTGAACTCTTCCCTTCGGCACAACAGATACGCCAGTACCGTCGCCGCCGGTTCCCCAATCCCGCACGCAAGTCTGTCGACGACCGATCGGTCGGCCTCCCCCAAGACCGGAAACTCCCGAACCCGCATCCACAGAGCATGCAATAACTGTGGGTAAAACTCTGTCCCCCGTTTCGGGGCTTCCGTCCGTTACTTTCGTCCGTTACTGTTTCCGCCCGTTACCGTATCGTCCGCTACCGTACCATCCGTTACCGTACCATCCGTTACCGTACCGTCAGTTACCGCTTCGCCTGTTCGGCCCGCTCGACCTCTTCCCGAATCTGCTCGGCGTAGAACTCCGTTTCGTACTCCGACAGTCCGTCCATGTCGAGCAGTGCCGCGACGATGTTGGCGAGCGTCTCCACCCGGTAGAGCGGTTCGTTCCGCTCGAAGGAATCGTCCACGTTTCGCCGTTCCCGATATCCGTCGTAGAACGTTTCCCGGACGTTCCAGTCGGCGTTCGGGTCGTGCATCCAGAAACAGTTGGCCGCTTTCGCGAGGGCTCTCTGTGCGTTGTTCGCAGTCGCGCGGTCGAAGTCGATGACTCCGGTCACCGCATCGTCCTCGAAGAGGACGTTGTCCGGCGAGTAGTCGTTGTGGCAGAAGACGGGGCGAAACGCCTCCGGAAGGGTTTCGCCGAACCGGTCGAACGCGTCCTCGACGTCCACTCCGGCCGTTTCCAAGCCCCCATTTCGCAGGCACGTCGAACTCTCAGCGACGTTATCCAGAACCCACTCCTGCAGCCCTTCCGCTTCGAAGCTCTCGACGGTCGGTTCCCGTCCCTCGAACCGGAGCCATCCCGCCTCGTCGAAGCGCTCGAACTCGTGTATCCTCGCCAGAACCCGCCCGGCGTTCCGGGTTCGTTCGGGTGAGATGTCCTTCTCACCCGTGGTTCCCTGGAGTTTCTCGACGATGGTGTACCCTCGGCCGTCGTCCGACGTGACCGTCTCCGTCACGACTTCGGGAATAGGGATGTCGGAACCGCGCAACGCGATGTAACAGTTGTATCCGCGGCGGAGGGAGTCGTCCCGTTCACCGTCCGAGTCGAACTGCAACACGTATCGTCCGGTCTCGCAACTCACGTCGTAGGTCTCGTGGAGCAATCCCTCGTCGACTCGCACGACGCTGAACGGCGTCTCCCCCACTTCCCGTTCCACTATCGAGACGATTTCGTCGTCCATCGAATCCACTGGTTGGTATTTGTGCAGGATGTGTATTACTATTTGAGGCCATCGACGTGATATTACCACGAGACGTACCGTTGGAGCGCGCTCGCCACGGCGAACAACCCGCCGCCGAGCGCGAACAGGCAGACTGCCGCCGCGAACGTCAACGTTGGCGCGAAATCAGACATTCCCTGCAGGACGAGGACGCCGAATCCCCGTTCGGCGACGAACCACTCCGCGATGACGGTACCGACGACGGCCGTGACGACGGAGAGTTTGATTCCGGCGAACAGGGAGGGAACGGCGTTCCGAAGGCGGACGAACAGCAGTTCCCGATGGAGCGGCGCATCGACCGAGCGGAGCAGTGCCAGTTGTTCGTCGGGCGTCGCGGCGAGTCCGGCCGCCGCCCCGATGGTGATCGGGAAGAACGTCGATGCCGCGATCATGACGACCGCCGCCTCGAAGGAGACGCCGAGCCAAACGAGCAGGAGCGGCGCGACCGCGACGTGCGGCACGACGCGGAACCCGACCAGATACGGATACAGCACGCTTCCCAGTCCCGGGACGACGCGGATGCAGACGCCGAGCGCGAGCCGACCCCCGCACCCAAACACCACCCCGCGAGCAGTTTCGTCCCGACGCGTACCCCGCGTGGAGGAACAACCCGGGCGATTCGATCAGCGTCCGGAGAACGGCGAGCGGCGGCGGGAGAAACACCGAGGCGTTCGGGACGACGCGCGCGGCGATACTCCACACGACGAGGATTCCGACCAGCGCGACGAACGCACCGGCGATTTCCTCGCGTCCCGTTTCGACCACCGTCCGTCCCGTGACGAACGCCTCGCCGAGCGAGTCGGTCCCGTCGCTCATCCTGACGCGACGTTCGGTCCGGACGACCACGCCGAAGAGGGCCAGCGCACCGACGGCGAGCACACCCAAATACGCGAACAGAAGCGGGGTTTGAAGCAGGCGTGCCGTCTCCAGCAGTTCGAAGCCGACACCCTTCGTCGCGGCGAGAAATTCGGCGATGAGGACGCCCTCGACGGCGAGCGGCGTGGCGATTTTCACCCCGGTGAACACCTCCGGAAGTGCGTACGGAAGTCGAACCGACAGCAGCAGTCTCCATTTCGGTGCATCAACGACTCGCCCGAGGTCGAGGTGGGTTTCTGGCACCGACCCGAGTCCGTCGAGCGTCGCCACCGTCATCGGGAAGAAGGTCAACAGTGCCACGATACCGACCCGAGTGGTGAGCGTCGCGCCGAAGGCGAGGACGAGGAGGGGTGCGAACACGACCAGCGGCACGATGCGAACCGCGAGAACCGTCGGGTACAGCACGGCGCGAAGTCGGCCGGAGAGCGCCATTACCGCCGCGAGCGTTATTCCGCCAGTCACGCCGACCAGCCATCCCAACAGGATTTCCGTCCCGGTGTAGACGACCTGCGGATACATCGACCCGGCGTGAGTGATAAACGCGACCCAGACAGCGCTCGGTGATGGAAGGAGGACGGTCGGTAGCGAAAGCGCGTCCACAGTGAACCGCCAGACGAGTACGACGAGCGCGACGCTACCCAACAGCGTCGCCATGGAGACGAGTCGGTTCGGGAGACGACCGAGGGTTCGTCCCCCGTTCGATTCGGATTCTCCGCTCGCGTTCGACTCGGATTCCGTGCCCGCGTTCGAATTCGTTTCTCCGTCGGCGCTCCGGGTGTAATCCATTCCGCTATCGGCCGCTCTCGACGTGCCCTTCGTACGACTCGATGTACTCGTACTTCGTGTCGAGGAAGTCGTTCGTCCACGCTGCCCGAACGCCGGTTTTCGGCACGACACCCGTCCGGAACAGCGCTTTGCTGACGGTGTTCCACGACTTCGGCCGTTGCCAGCCCCATCGTCCGTTATCGCCCGTGACGAGGTTGTTCGTCGTGTACTTGATTTTGAAGACGCCCATCTTCCGGGACTGTGCCAAACTCGGCTTGGCATCGACCATCACGTCCATCGCCCTCTTCGGGTTGTTGGCGGCCCACGCCCATCCCTTGGCGGTCGCACGCAGGAATCCCCGGACGGTCTTCGGATTCCGTTCGGCGAACTCCGGGCGCGAGATGACCGTCGACCGACGGTCGGCATGTAGTCCGCGAGTCGGATAGCGGACGCGTCGTACCCCTTCCGCCTGAGCGCGGTCGGCGAGTCGAAGATGGCGATGGCGGCGTCGGCGTTCCCCGACAGCAACATCGGCGTCTGCTGTTCGGGTGCGACACCGAGGAAGTTCACGCTGTCGAGCACGCCCGCTCGTTTCAACACTGCTTTCGTCAACGTCGTCATCGGCGAGTCCTTCGGCGCGGCGAGCGTCTTCCCCTGCAACTGTTTCGGCTTTTCGAGTTTTCCACCGAACACCTTCTCGACGGTGTAGACGACGCCGTCGCTCCGTTGTTGGCTGGTTCCGTACGACCGCACCGGCAGTCCCTTGCTTCGTGCGGTGAGCACCGATGCGGCGTCACTGAGCCCGAACCCTTGGCGTCCCAACCCGACCTGCTTGGCCGCGAAGGTGCCGCCCTGTCCGGGGACGAACTCCGTCACGGTCACGCCCTGTTCGTCGTAGAACCCCTTTCGCTTGGCGACGAAGTAGCCCGCCTGTGTCGAATTCGCGTTCCAGTTCAGCATGACGTCCACGGCGTTCGATTTCCGTGCCGCCCGACTCCCCTGTGCCGTTCCCACGAGGCCGAGACTCAGTCCGGCCGCCGCGACTTGCAGCGCTCGGCGCCGCCCCATGTTTTTCTCCCCCTTCATGCGAAGAGTGACAAACGACGGACATTCGGATAAAGATTTCCCACTTCCTTTTTATATCGAACCGACATCACGATCGGACGTCTCGAATCAACCCGGTTCGTCGATGGTTTTCCAGCGACCGTGGATGGAACGGGGGGTGCGCGGGTGGTTCCGCCGTTACTTAAAAAGGATTCACGAAACCCTTCCCATCACCCGCGGTTGAAGTCCGGTTTTCGGGATACGGTCTCCGTTTTTGACGTTGGTATTCCACGGCAGAGTTCGGATCTTACTGTCGAACATTGTGGTTTTCATCCAAGTATTAACAAATAACCAAGTGGATTTGTGTGGGTGGGACTGACACAGAGGTCCCGGATGGGGGAGAAAACGAAATGACCAACTACGCACCGGAGATAGACGACGAGGAACGGCGACGGTTCTTACGAGTACTGGGGGTGACCAGCGCCGCTGCCGTCGGGAGCGATCTCACACTCGACGGACTTCGCGGGATGCTACACGGGGATTCGGCCGAAGAGTTGTCCTCGATGGGACACGCGATTCGGGGGGACGTGACCGGCGAACTCGACGCCGACCTATTGGCGGGCGGCCTTTCGGGTCTCGCCACGCGGATGGGGAGGATCGAGGACGTTCGGGCGGCGGGAATTCCCGACCGAGACGAGCGCCTCTATCGGGAACTCGCCGCGCCAGCGTGGACGATCAACGACCACCTCGTGGACATCGGATTTTACGAAAGCGTCGAATCACACCTTCCGGCGTTCACCGAGAACCACATCGAGAACGTCGCACACGAGTTGATACGTGCGGAACTACTGACGAACACGCTGTCGGACCTCGGGTTCAGCGAACGGGAGAAGACGGCACTCGTGATGAACGTGGCGAACAACACCGGTCGACTCGCGCTCTGGATGCCGACGAAGAACATCCCCGAGGGTGTCGAGTTCGACGTCGAACACGTCGCTCCGCTGCACCACCGTGCGGCGGAAGGGTCGCTGTTGTGGGTGGACGACATGGACACGCACCTCTGGCAGAACGAGGTCCTGTTGACCGACGACATTCTCGACGCGGCGATGTGGGACATTAAGGCGATGCTCGGCGGGTTCCACCTCTTGGGCACCGCCGCCCGGGGAGTGACTGATGGCTCGCTGACCGACAGCCAGTTGACCGCCGCGCTGACCGCGGGGACGGCGGCGATGATCGTCGGACAGGAGGATTTGACCAACGACGCGTTCCGCATCACCGACGAGATGCGTGCACCGCACTCGTGGGAGGTCGAAGGATGAACATCGAGAACGACGAGGCCGTGAAAGCGGCGAACGAACACGAACTCGAAGAAATAGAGGAGGGGTACAAGCTACAGGGAACGCCGAGCCAGTCGATAACGCAGCAGTACGCCGTCGACGAGATTCCCAAAAAACCGGTCACGCAGGAGATGTTGAACGAGACGACGACCGACCAAACCAGTTGGCTGACCTACGGCGGTGGGTACGAACAACAGCGCTACTCCTCGGCGAACGTCATCACGCCGGACAACGTGAAGAACTTGGAGTTGGAGTATCTCGTCGAGACGGGCATCGCCGACAGCATGGAGGGAAGCCCCCTCATCGTGCCGGGTGACCCGCCCATCATGTACCAGACGAACGGGCCGGATCACGGAAAGGCCATCAACGCCCGAACCGGCAAGGTGCTCTGGAGTTACACGTACGCGAACCCGGACGTCTCATCCTCTGTTGTGACACGAACAACCGCGGCTTCGGGATTCTGGGCGACACCCTGTTCATGACGACGCTCGATTCGGGGGTCGTCGCGCTCGACCGATACACGGGCGAACAGAAGTGGTACACGTCCACCGGCAAGTGGCAGGACGGCTACTCCGCGACGTGGGCACCGACGCCGTACAACGGCATGGTCATCACGGGCAGCGCGGGCGGCGAGTACGGCGTCCGGGGGTTCGTCACCGCGCTCGACGCCAAATCGGGCAAACAGAAGTGGAAGACGGAGACGCGCCCGAAAGACCAGTGGGTCGGGGATAGCTGGAAGCAGGGGTCGACGACGACGTGGATGTCCCGAACCATCGACCGGCACAACGACGTGATTTTCTCGCCGGTCGGCAACCCCGGCCCGGACTTCGACGGCGCGGTCCGACCCGGACCGAATCGGTTCAGCGTCGGGACGTTGGCCCTCGACGCCAAATCCGGCAAGCCGAAGTGGAACTATCAGGAGAGCCCCCACGACACGTGGGACTACGACTCCTCGTCGCCGAAGGTCCTCATCCGGGACCAGAAAGTGGACGGAAAGAAAAAGGACATCGTCGTCAGCCCCGGCAAGACGGGATGGGTGCAGACGCTCGACGCCACGAACGGCAAACTCCTGAAGCGGAGCGAACCGACGGTCCAGCACCTGAACACGTTCAAAGAGGTGCCACACGTCGGCGATCAAGGCATCTCGTTCGTGCCCGGCGCGCAGGGTGGCAACGACTGGCAGCCGCCGTCCTACAGCCCGAAGACGGGACTCGTCTACATGAAACAGCAGAACACGCCCCAACAGATCTGGTGGCAACACCAGGAGTACAGCCCCGGTGGCGGCTACTTCGGCGGGCAGTTCCACGACTGGCCGGACGTGAACGAACCGGACGGCTGGAACGGCAAGACGAGCGCCGTCGTCGCGGTGAACCCACGGACGGGAAAGCGCGTCTGGCGCGAGTGGATCGAGGACGACAGCTACCTGTGGGGCGGGTCGATGACGACGGCGGGCGGGCTGACGTTCCTCGGCACGCAGAAGGGCAATTTCGTCGCCTACGACGGGAAGTCGGGCGACAGGCTGTGGCAGATGCAGTTGGCGCGCCCATCTGTTCCTCGCCGAGCGGCTGGTACGACCCGGGAACGAACAAACAGTACATCGCCGTGCAAGTCGGCGGGAGCGGGTGGCTCCGTCACGGCCGCCGTGGCAGCACGGTCGCCGTCTTCGCCATGAAGGGACAGGGGAAGTGAGTCGGATGCGACCCACGCAGAACAACGCGAACGACACGAGAGCAATGAACGAACACCGCGACAGGACAGCGAACTCGGTCTCACGTCGAACCGTCCTCAAACGAACCGCGGCGAGCGGGACGCTCGTCGGTCTCACCGGCACCCTCGCACAGGGCGGCGGCACGAAGATTCGACTCGGCGGAAAGGTGGCCGGATGGCAAGGGCAGGCTCCGAACTCGATCAAGGGGCAGAAGAACCCGACGCTGAAGCTCAAACCGGGCAAGAAGTACACCGTCGTGTGGAAGAACCTCGACGGCCAACCGCACGACTTCGTCATCCGGGACAAGAGCGGGAAGCAGTTGGTCAAGACGAAGATAATGAACAATCGCGGGAAGACCCAGTCGGTCACGTTCACCGCGTCGAAGAAGATGGCGACGTACCTCTGTACGGTCCACCCGACGACGATGAAGGGTCAGGTGAACACCGGCGGCGGAAACGGTGGCGGGGGCGGCGGGTCCCAAAGCACCACCAGCGCTTCGACGCAATCGGGGAACGACGGCAACTCGAAGAAACCCGCCAAACAGATCAAACTCGGCGGGCAGTCCACGGGGTGGAAAGGCATTGCCCCGGAATCGATCAAGGGGAAACTGAACCCGACGTTGAACCTGAAGGCGGGCCAACCCTACGAAGTCATCTGGATCAACCTCGACGGCTTCGACCACAACTTCATCGCCATGAGCGGGGACGGCAACCCACAGACGGGGGACTACGGGAGCACCGTCGTTCGGTCGCCGCTGATGAACGTGCAGGGGCAGACTCAAACCGTGCGGTTCACCCCGAAGAAGGACACCAACGAGTACTACTGCGAGATTCACCCCGTCGAGATGCGCGGTGCCATCAGCACGGGCGGCAATGGAACCACCCAGACGACCACGAACCAAACGACGCAGGGCAGTCCGTCGAAGACGTTCCAACTCGGGTTCAAGGACGGCAAATGGATGGGCCAGTCCTCGGGCATCAAGGGCAAGGCCAACCCGACGCTGAACCTGCAGCAAGGGCAACGGTACGCCATCAAGTGGACGAACACGACCTCGTACTCGCGGGCCGCGAACCGACCGAACCTCGTGCTCACCACGAACTACCCGAACGGCCCGGCGCTATCCCGCTCGGACTTCCTGCTGAAGAAGGGAACGTCACAGACGGTGACGTTCACCGCGTCGAAGAAACTGTCCGCGTACTTCGCGGAGAACTACAGGAAGGCACACGGCAAAATCGTCGTGAAGGGCGGCGGCGGTTCGACGACCACGACGATGTAGTTCCGGTCGACGCCGTTCGTCGGCTCATTTCGCCCCGTCCAGTTCGACGATGTGCGCGCCACAGCCCTCACAGGTGGACGTGAACACCGTTTTCGACGGTTGACAGCAGGACGAGACGCGGTGCTCGTCGCGCGTCAACGTCGCGCCACAGGTCGGACAGTCCGACAGGAACGTTCGTAAGCGCGTGAGCGCCTCCTCACGCGCGTCCACCCCGATCTCTTCCCATCCGCCGGACCGGTCGCTTCGCGCGCTCAGTTCGGCTCCTGCGGCCACGTCGGCGACGAGCGCGGCCGCGGACGGCCAGTGAACGAGGCGGTCCCCGGAGACGACGAACGCGCGCCCGCCGATGGACGACACGTCGTCCTCGGCAACGACGAGCAGGTCCGCGACATCCCGTGGTCCGATTCCCTCCGGATCGGTCGATTCGATTCGCCGCTGCCACGCATCCCGAAACTCGGGCGCGAGACAGGTCGAATCGCTCGAACTCCCATCACACGACGACGACGTCATCGACGAGAGGCGTTCGAACTCGTCCGCCGCGACCGTCGATTCCGGTTCCTTGCCGAACAGTCGTAGCACCTCGCTCGGGAGGTAGTTCGCCGTCAGTTCCGGCGTTCCGGGAACGAGGTAGCCGCGGAGGTAGATGAGGCCGAGGGAGACGACGAACGTCGTCGCGCCGACGAAAATCGAGAGGCTCGCCAGTAGCAGGCTGATGACGACCGCGATAAAGAGGTTGACTGCGGTACAGGGAAGACAACGATTTTCCCCCGTGTACGCCGGTTGCCGTATGGAGTGCACGGCTAGTGAGTCAGCGTCTGGAACTGATTGATACCGGCACGCGCGACGGTCATGTCCTCGTCCACTTGGCCGCCGCTCGACGCAATCGTGCCGACGATTTCGCCGTCCCGTTCGAGCGGGAATCCCCCGCCGAAGATGACGATTCGGCTGTCGTCAGTGGTCTGGAGTCCGTACAACGAGTTCCCCGGTTGTGACGGCTCGGCGAGTTCGTGGGTCGGCATTTCGAGCGCGGCGGACGTGTACGCTTTGTTCCGCGAGATGTTCACGCTGGCGAGCCACGCGTCGTCCATCCGATGCTGTGCGATCATGTTGCCGTCCGGATTGGCGACCGTGATAACCGACGGAACGCCGATTTCCTCGGCCTTTCGTTCAGCGGCGTCTATCAACTGCTTCGCCGTTTCTAACGTTATCGTCTCGGACATGATTCCCCCCACGTCGTGCTCGGTTGGGATTCGCCTAAACGTTGTGGCGGATCTGCGACATTCACCGTTCTTCGGACCATCTCTCGACGATATTCGTTCTGAGCGTTTCCCCCAAAATTGTACGCGGGAGCGGGACGACATCGGTTGGAGTAAACTACAAAAAGTTTCACGGTCGAGGTGGTCAAATAAAGGGATCTCTTACACTTATTTTCTAAAAATTCAATACAATTTGCTATAATATCGTACACCTTTTTGGCCTTCTACCGGCAATTATAGACCGTAGTCCGGTTTGGCGACGCTCCTTTGTGGACGCGGATGAGACCTTACCGAACAGCTTGCTGCTTTTGATTTGACATTATGAAAGGCCAATATGCATTCTGTCCGAAAAGCGGCGCACCGCTCTCAGAAAACGTCCATTACGACGAGCTGGGTCGTTCCAGCCGACACGTCGTGAGTGACGACTCCCTCCAACGAATGGAGACCGAAGGTGAGATGACCAACGGTTCGCTCCGGTCGTCGAAGATAGCGCTGTTCAGCTACTTCAAACGCTGTTACGAGCGTCACTACGCGGCGAACTCGAAGCTATACTCACGAAGCACCATCGCCCTCGGTCGCCTCAAGCGAACCGCGAGCGGCAGGGACGCGTGGGATATGTACGTCTGGTACGCGCTGGCCGAACGGCTGGCGCGCCTCGGTTTCGACGCCGAGTGGATGAACGCACACATCGAACCACGCTGTCCGCAGTGTTCCGGGCGTCTGAAGTACGAGCAGTTGGCGTGTGACGAAATCATCGGCATCTGCGGGACGGACTGTACGGACGACCGGAGCGACCGCCTCGAAGAGATCCGCGAAACGGTCGCGGACCTGTACAGTCGGGCGTTCGCCGAGGAGTCGGGAGAACAGCTATCCGCGGACGACCTCGTCCGACTGTGATGGGTTCGTCCAGCCCTCCCTCCGACCGTTTCGCTCGATACAGCCACCGATAGGTATCATGCCACAGGAAGACATGCGACTGGTCGATGTGATGGCGATGTCGGAGGAAGCACGGGAACGAACCGTCGAGTTCCTCGACCGGGAGGGACTCGACTACACCGTCTCCGACGACACCAACGGGTCCGTTAAATCGGCGTGCATCTCGCTGCCGGTCCCGGCACAGTACGTCGAGCCCCTTCGTGCCGAATTCGACGACCTCGGCGTCGGGGACGAGGTGTACACCGTCGTCACCAAACCCGAGGCCATCGTGTCGTCCCGGTTCGACCACGTCGAAAAGCAGTACGAAGCGACCGGCACCTTCGGGCATCGGCGCGTCGCTCGAAGCGAACTGCACTCGAAGGCGGCGGACCTCATCCCCGACGACCGCATCCTCGTCATCATGACCGCCATCAGCGCCTTCGTCGCGACCGCTGGCGTCCTGCTCGATTCGGTGTCGGTGATGGTCGGATCGATGGTCATCGCGCCGCTGCTCGGACCGTCGATGGCGACGAGCGTGGCGACGGTCATCGACGACGAGGATCTGTTCGTGACGAGCGCGCGGATGCAACTCGTCGGCGGTCTCGTCTCCGTCGCCAGCGCGCTTTCGCTCGCCCTGTTCGTCAGATACACGAACATCGGATTGGGGACCATCGACATCACCGAGAGCTTGAAGCTCAGCATTCACAGTTCGCCGACCTTGCTCCTCGTCATCGTCGCGTTGTGCGCCGGTGTCGCGGGCGCGGTCTGTCTCTCGACCAGCGGGATGACCTCGTTGGTCGGCGTGATGATCGCGGCGGCGGTGATGCCGCCCATCGGCGTCATGGGCGTCGGTCTCGCGTGGATGCATCCGACCGTCGTCCTCGGAGCGGCCGGAGTGGTGCTGGTGAACATCCTCGCCATCAACCTCGGGGCCATCGTCACGCTCTGGTACTTCGGCTACCATCCCGGCAACCTGTCCGACATCCGCCGGACCCGGAGCGTGATGCTGCGGCGCATCCTCGCGCTCATCGTCCTCATTGGCGGACTCGTCGCCTTCCTCACCAAAATCTCGACCATCCAGCTATGACGAACGCAGGCAACAAATCACTGACAGAGCTACTCCGGTTTGCGAGCACGTTCCTCAAAATGGTGCTCAGGCTCCTCGCGGTCGGGGCGCGCGTGCTCGTCTCGACGCTTCGGAGCGAGAGGAATCGACGACGCGTTCGGCAGTGGTTGCTGCTGGAGGCCGACCGCTGGACCGTGGTGAACGCCCTCGTCGGCGGCGTATTCGTGACGACGTTCGCCCTCGGGCTGACCGACGTCATCGGCGTCCGCGAGAGCGGGTTCGTGACGACGATGTTCAGCACCATCATCGCGGGGCTGTTCTCGTTCGTCCCGCTCGTCATCGCCATCAACCAAATCTCGGCGTCTCGCGTCCTCGGGTCGCCTGACAGGCTTCGCCGACGCATCGAGAGTGTCGAGCGTTTCCGCGGCGACTTGGAGGAGATGCTACCCGACGTCGCGGTGAGCACGACCGACCCGGCGGGCTTCCTGCGACTCGTCTACCGAGCGATAAACGAGCGTTCGACGGCGCTCGAAGCCGCGTGTTCGGGCTGTCCGGACGCGTCCTGTCGGCGGTCCGTCGCCGACTACTCGTCCGCGATTACGGCGCGCACCGAAACGGTGACCGAACACCTCGACGACGACCTCCACCTCTGGAGCGTGCTGTTGCCGGTGATGAACGACACCTACTCGAAGCGGCACAACGAGGCGCGGCGGATACAGGAGGCTTACGCGGACGTGTTGCCGCCGGAGGCCGACGAGTTGCTGTCGGAACTGCAGGAGTTGCTGACCATCGTGGACGTGACCCGGCAGTACTTCAAATCGGTGTACTTGCAACAGGAACTCGCGCGACTGTCGCGCCAGATAGCGTACAGCGGTGGGGCGGCGTTCCTCATCTCGATGCTCGTCATCATGCTGTACGCGTCGGGATACCCGCCAGCGGTGGGCGGGATGGTGTTGCTCCTGCTCGTTACCGTTTCGCTGGCCATCGCGTTCAGCCCGTTCGCCATCCTGTTCGCGTACATCCTGCGTATCGCGACGATCCTCAAGCGCACCTCCGCGCGGGCGCGTTCACGCCGAAAGGTGAGCGCCCGGCGCAGTTCTGGAAACGATGACGGGGAATTCGACCGAACGGGCAGGGAGTTCGACCGGACGGACGGGGAATTCGATCGGGCGGACGAACGGGACGACCAGACGGAACTTCCTCCGTGCGGCGGGCGTGGGCGTCCTGGCACTCGGTGGCTGTACGGGGAACGACGGTGCGGACCGGTGGATCGCCGTCGAATCGCCCGTCGATGCGGAACTGTACGACGTGGTGATGACGCAGGGCGGTCCGTACGCCATCGGAGAGGGTGGCTCCGTAGTGGCTCGGCGGAACGGCGAGTGGACTGTCGTCGTCGATGACGGCCCTTCGGGTGCGCAAAACAGCCTGCGTGCGGCGGCGGCGTCGGATAACGGACGACACCTGTGGTTTGCGGGCGACAGCGGCGTCGTCGGCGTCTACGACGTGACCAACAGAGCGATGACGGACTATTCGGCACCGAAGGGACTGACGAGCACGTGGGAAGCCCTCTCGGTCGTCGGACTCGCCGACGCCGAGTCGGTGTACTTCGCCAACGGGTCGGGCGAGGTGGTGCGGGCGTCCCACACCGACAGCCAAATCCAGTGGCAGGAACCGGTGAAACCCGGCAGCGGGTCGAGTATCACCAGTCTCCAGTTCACCGGACGCGGCTTCGGTTTCGTGACGGACACGTCGAGCAACGTGTTCCAGACCGTCGACGGCGCGAAGTCGTGGCGACGGATCGGTATTCGTCGCGGGAGCGTGAACCTCCACGATATCGCTCCTCTCCCGTCGAACCAGATCAACGTCGTCGGCGACGGCGGGTCGGTGTTCGATTACAACGGGTTCACGTGGACGCGCTCGCACGCGGGGGAAAACGCCCTTCTCGCCATCGAGCGGGACCATCACCGCGGGGTCGTGACCGACGACTCCGGCGGCGTGTTCCGCCTGACGACACACGGTTGGAAACGGGAACGCTCGTCGACCGGCGAGACGCTTCACGGGGTGTGCCTCGGGACGGCGGAGCATCCATCGGTCGCCGTCGGCGAGAGCGGAACGATACTGGAACACCACAAAGCGTGAGGGGGATTCGTGTATCGAATTACGGACCCCCTCGGAACAGAAAATAATAATTTCTAGAAATCACAGTTTAACTGTGTCTAATTTTTAATTATTTCCCATAGATTTTTATCTGTGGATGTCGTAGTAAGAGTGAGCGACCTGCCCGGACGACGCACCCTCTGCGGATGACCTCCCGGCACAACAGCTACTTCTCCGTCTTTCGGTTCACGCACACCACAATGACATTCATCAGTTCGTTACTGCACGGTATCGCGCTCGCCGCCGACATGGCGTGGGAAACGTGGTGGGCACTCGTCCTCGGGTTCACGCTCACGGGTGCCGTCGAGGAGTTCGTCACCGAACGGCAGATGACGCGCTACCTCGGCGACGACGGGTGGCGGGAGGCCGGTCTCGGGACGCTGTTCGGGATCGCCTCCTCTAGCTGTTCGTTCTCCGCCGCTGCGACCGCGAAAACCCTGTTCAAGAAAGGTGCATCGCCCGTCACGAGTCTCGGCGCGTTCCAGTTCGCGGCGACCGACCTCGTGGTCGAACTCGGCCTCGTGATGTGGATACTGCTCGGCTGGCAGTTCGTGGCCGCCGACTTCGTGGGCGGCCTCGTCGCCGTCGCCGTTCTCGTCCTCATCTATCGGCGCGTCCCCGATAGCTGGTTCGAACGTGCACGCGAGCACGTCCGGAAACTCGACGGCGTGACCTGTGCCGCCTGCGGTATGGACGCGCCGCCCGAGGACGATGATACGGTGACGCTCGAAACCGAAGGAAGAACCCGATATTTCTGCTGTTCGGGCTGTCAGTGCGTGTACGAGAACCGTGATCACGAGAATCACGACGAATCACCGTCGCTCACTTCCCGAAAAGCGTGGGAGCGCGCCGCGTCGAGCAGCGTGAAGGAGTGGGACATGCTCTGGGAGGACATCGCCATCGGATACGTCATCTCCGGGCTCATCGCGGCGCTCGTCCCGAAGACGTGGTGGGCCGCGCTGTTCGGCACGGGCGAAACCGGGTTTTTCCACGTCGCGTCGAATTCCGTCCTCGCAGTGATAATCGGCGTCGTCACGTTCGTCTGCTCGGTCGGGAACATCCCGTTCGCGCTTGTCCTCTGGCAGAAGGGAATCGCCTTCGGGAGCGTGCTGGCGTTCATCTTCGCCGACCTCATCATTCCGCCACTCGTCAACGCCTACCGAAACTACTACGGCGACCGCATCGCGGCGACGTTGTTCGCCGCGATGTTCGTCGCCAGCGTCGTCGCTGGTATCGTCGTCCACTACCTGTTTTCGGGGCTCGGACTGATCCCGCCCCAGGGCGTCGTGAGCGGCACCGCCCCGGACGACTACACGTTCGTCCTCAACCTCCTGGTCACCCCTGTGTTCCTCGCACAGGTGACGGTCTCGTACGGCCCGGAGCGCGTCAAAACGCTCTCGACCGACCTGCCGGGAATCGCCGCTCGGAAATGGCGTGACCTCCGGCGTTCCGTGGGGCTCGTCACCGATGCCTGTCGCATCGTCGCGTCGGCGACGACGACCGACCTAGGGAGCGAGGCGTGGCGGGCCGGAACCGCGCTACGGAAGGCGGGAAAACAGATCGTTCTCGCCGTCGGTCTCCTCGGCGAGGCGCTTCGCGGCTTCGCCGATTCGCTGTCACGTGCGGGAACCAAACTGCGGGAAGCCTACGAGGCACTTCGATGATCCAGAAAAAATCCCTGTCCCCCCTCGCGTTCAGCGCGCTCGTCGCGGTGGCGCTCCGCTACGTCTCCGAATACCTGCGCCTGCTCGGTGCGCGGGCGTGGCTGGTTGGTCTGTTCGGGAGCGCCGCGCTGGCCCTCCCGTTCGTCGTCCCGACGATCCGGACGAACGTGCGCGACGTGGTCGATTCACGACCCTCGCTCGTCCTCGGATCGCTGAGCGTTGGCGGCGGCCTCCTGTGGTTATCGGCACCTTACTTCGGCGCGATTTCGCTCGGCCAACGGAATTTCGGACCGTGGGTGTGGGTGCTGGTCGGACTCCTCTTCCTGTGCTTGCCGCGACTGGAAACCGGCGGCCTCGTCGAATCGATCCACGCTCCCGGCGACCCGACGGAGCGTGGATGGTCGGGTGCGAAACGCCGCGTCGTCCTCATCGGCGCGGTCGGCATCGCAGTCGGCCTGTTCGCGGGCGCGCCGGATTTCCTGCCGGGCTATCAGGTGCTCGTCGCGCTCGCGGCGACCCTCGGCGTGGTGGCGACGGTCGTGAGCGGCCTTCGGGACGAGAGCGGAGGTTCCGAAGGACGGTTCCGGACGTTCACCGACCCGCCGTCGATCTCGGACGTTCGATCCGCCCTGCACGACGTTCCGCCGCGATTGCGCTCCGTGCTGATCGGCGACGCCCTGGTGCAGTTCGCGGTCGGCATGGTGGCGTACTTCCTCGTCGTCGCCGTCGTCCACCACCATCGACTGCACGCGGACTTGCTGGTCGTCGAGTTCCCTCCCGAAGCGACCTTCGGACTCCTGCTCGCCGTCGAAACGGCCGTCGCGCTGTTCGGTACTCCCGTCACGACGTGGCTCGCGGAGACGACGAGCGCGAAAACTGTCGTCGCGGGCGGACTGCTTTCGGTCTCGTTGGTGCCGCTCTCCGTCATCAACGTGCCCAGATTCGGCGTGGCGTTCGTCTCGTTCGCGTTCCTCGGCGGCTATCTGGCGTGCCGTCCCACCCGAGAACGACTAGTGGGAACGGTCGCCCGCACGCACGACCTGTTCGACACCTATCGCGTCGCACGGCGGGGGGCCGTCGTCCCCGCGCCGCTTCTCGGCGGGATGCTCTACGGCTTCAATCCCGAATTCGCGTTCGGGTTCGCCTCCTGCGTCGGCCTGCTCGGCTGTTGGGAGTTCCTGCACTCGATTCGGGGGGCTGGCGCGTGAATGACGGACGAACGACCAGGGGGAATTCGACGGTGGGTAACGACCGTCAACCATCGGGACATCGGCGTCCTCTACCTCATCTTCGGCACGTGCTCGGGACTGCTCGGCGGCGTGGACGCGATGATGATCCGCACCGACGCGCTCTCGCCGCGCCCGGGCGTCTGGAAGACCGGCACGTACGACGCCCTGTTCACGACCCACGGGTTGACGATGCTGTTGCTGTTCGCCGGGCCGGTAATCTTCGGCGTGGCGAACTACTTCGTCCCGATCCTCGTCGGCGCGGACGACATGGCGTTTCCCCGCATCAACGCCGTGGGCTTCTGGGTGCTGCCGCCCGCCGCCCTGCTGATGCGGGCGGGAATCGTCACCGACTTGCTCGGGTTTCCCGACACCGGCGGTCCGCTCGCGACGGGATGGACGCTGTACCCGCCGCTCTCGACGGCCATGCCGAACCCGGACATCGACCTCGTCCTCCTCGGCCTCCACCTGTCGGGGCTGGGAACCATCATGGCCGGAATCAACGTCGTCGTCACCATCTTCGTCTCGCGGGAGGTGTCGTGGGCCGAGTTGGACATCTTCTCGTGGACGATGCTGGTGACGGGCGGTCTCGTGATCTTCGCGTTTCCCGTGCTCGGGAGCGCACTCGTCATGCTCCTGTGCGACCGCAACCTCGGCACGACGTTCTTCGCGACGCCCGGCGGCGGGCCGATGCTGTGGCAGAACCTGTTCTGGTTCTTCGGCCATCCCGAGGTGTACATCCTCGTCCTGCCGCCGATGGGACTGCTGAGCTACATTCTGCCGCGGTTCGCGGGTCGGCGGCTGTTCGGCTTCCGCTCGGTGGTGTACTCGACGCTGGCCATCGGCGTCCTGTCGTTCGGCGTCTGGGCCCACCACATGTTCGCCACCGGAATGGACCCGCGACTACAGGCCAGCTTCATGGCTGTGACGCTCGCCATCGCCGTCCCGAGCGCCGTCAAGACGTTCAACTGGATGGCGACCCTGTGGAACGGAACCCTCCGCCTCGACGCGCCCTTGCTGTTCTGTCTCGGCGCGATAGCCAACTTCGTCGTCGGGGGCGTGACCGGCGTCTTCCTCGCCGCGATTCCCGTCGATCGGGTGCTCCACGGCACCTACTACGTCGTCGGCCACTTCCACTTCATGCTCGTCGGCACGAGCGTCTTCGCGCTGTTCGCCGCCTGCTACTACTGGTTCCCGCTGCTGACCGGGCGGCGCTACGACCCGTACCTCGCCAAACTCCATTTCTGGCTCTCGGCGGTGGGCGTCGCGGTCACGTTCTCCGTCCTCCTCGTGCTCGGCATGGACGGTTTGCCGCGGCGAATGGCGACCTACCCTCCGCGATTCGCGCCGCTCCAGATGGCCGCGACCGTCTGCGCCTACGTCCTCGGGGTCGGCCAACTCGTCTGGCTCTGGAACATGGTTCGCTCCCTGCTGTGGGGGGAACCGGCGGGAGACGACCCGTGGAACTGCCGCGAACTGAACTTCCCCTCGCCCGAGTGGGAGTGGTTCGCGGAGCACCGCCGGTAACCGAACGCTCGATCAGACCGCCAACTCACCCATGACCGTCTACGAAACCTCGATTCCCGGCGTCGGCCGGAAGTACGAACTCGACTGTGGAACGAACCGCCTCGTCGTCCTCCTGCGCCACGACGGCGAGCGCGAACTGTACCGGCGAATCGACGACGACCACGAGAAACTGCTTGACCTGCCCGGCGGGGACGCCCGAAAGCTGGCGACGATCCTCGCTGGGGGTTACTTCCAACCCGTCGAACCCGAGAGCGTGGACCTGCCGCTCGGCGACGCCATCATCGAGTGGGTGGACGTGACGGCGGCGTCGCCCATCGCCGACTCGACGCTCGCCGAGGCGGGTATCTGGGGCGAGACGGGCGCGACCGTCATCGCCGTCCAGCGCGGCAGCGACACCCATCCGTCCCCGGACCCGGCGTTCGAACTCCGTGCGGGTGACGCCCTCGTCGCTATCGGTACCCGCGACGAACTGGCGACGCTCGCGGGACTCGCCGAACGATGACGCCGTTCGCGGAAATCGGCATCGTGCTCGCCGCCGTGGCGGTCGCGGGGGCGGTCGCGGTCCGGACGGGCCAATCGGTCATCCCGGCCTACATCCTTGCGGGCGTCGTCGTGGGGCCGAGCATCCCGACCCACGTCGCGGGAATCGGGATCGCAGTCGTATCGAAGACGGAGTTCATCGGCGTGTTCGCCGACCTCGGCGTCGTCCTCCTGCTCTTCTTCCTCGGCCTGCACGTCGATGTTGAGCGACTCGTAGACGACTGGAATCGCGTCGTCGGAACGGGCGTCGTGGACTTCGCGTTCAACTACGCCGCCGGTCTCGCGCTCGGATTCCTGTTCGGGTTCTCGCTCGCCCAGACGCTGGTAGTCGCTGGCGTCGTCTACATCTCGTCCAGCGCCATCGTCACCGAGTCGATGCTGAACAACGGGTGGATCGCGGGCCGCGAGAGCGCCCCGATTCTCGGGGCGCTCGTCTTCGAGGACGTCGTCATCGCCGTCTACATGGCGCTGCTCTCGTCGCTCGTCCTCGGCGGCGGGTCGCCCGTTGCGGCCGTCCTCACGCTCGGAAAGGGATTCGGATTCCTCGGGGTCGTCGCCGTGACCGGTTGGGTCGGCACCGAACCGCTCGAACGCCTGTTCGCGTCCCGGTCGGACGAACTGTTCGCGCTTCGTCTGCTCGGCGTCGCGGCCGTCGTCGCGGCGGCCGCCGCGACGTTCGGCCTCAGCAAGGGTATCGCGGCGTTCTTCGTCGGCGCGGCGCTCGGCCAGACGGATCACGAAGCGCGTATCGAACGAACCCTCGAACCCGCACGCGACCTCTTTTCCGCCGTTTTCTTCTTCGCCATCGGACTCGTCACGAAGACCTCGGTCCTGGCCGACGTCCTCCCGCTGTTGCTCGCCGCGCTGGTCGTCACCATCGCCAGCAAGCTCCTGAGCGGGTACGTGAGTGGCCATATCTACGACCTCGACCGCCGCCGCTCGCTCCGCGTCGGCGTCGGTCTCGTCTCCCGCGGCGAGTTCTCGCTCGTCCTCGCCACGCTCGCGGGGAGCGCGAGCGTGGGCATGGGGTTCGTTCCCGAGTTCGCCGTCGGCTACGTGCTGGCGACGAGCGTCCTCGGGACGTTGTTCGTGCGCCACGAACCGAGTCTGGTTCGATTGCTGTCGCGGTTCGGCCACGTCCGGTAAGCAGGCCGGTCGCGGGTTCGACCCCCGCGCGTGGCCCTTGGCGGCCCTGCCGCCAGTGAAAATCCTATGGAGGCTAGCGGAACTCACTCCGGTGTACAGATTTGCCCCCAGCCCCTCGCGGGTATGACGGGGTTCAAACGGGACCTCTTGTTGACGGTCGCCGCCTGTCGGGCACCAATCCCTACGGGAAGATCATCAAACAGGAACTCGAAGACCACTACGGAGAACCGATCAACCACGGCCGTCTCTACCAGAATCTGGAGGAACTGGTCGAGGCGGACCTCGTGACGAAACTCCCGCTCGATGGGCGAACGAACGTCTATCGGCTCACCGACGGTGCCGAATCGCAGCTACGCGCCCACCGTCGGTGGGAGGACGAATGTTTGCTCGCCGTGACGGAGACCTCCGCCGAATCATGAGCAAAGCCGTCGCACTCTCCGTCCTGCAGTTGCTCGCGCTCGCGATCCCGCCGATCGCAGTGCTCATCAAGATGCTCCGACAGTCGGAGAACCTGTCGTGGCGCTACCGAAAGTGGAGTTTCGGACTCGCGCTGTCGAGCATTACGCTGTTCCTCGCGTCCGGCGTCGCCGTGCTGGCGTACCTCTCGATGAGTTTCCCGTTGTCGCCGCTGCTGAAAATCGCGTTGATGTTCTCCCTGCTCGGCCTCGTGCCGTTCGCGCTGTTCACCGGCGTGTTGTACAAGGAGCACAAGCTGACCTTCGGTCCGTGACTCGGTCGCCGACCGAACCGCGATCAAACCGACTACCGACACGAAACCCATGTCAAACACAGACCATACCACTGCTGATGCGGAATCGACTTCCAGAACTGACTCCCAAACCGCAACCGACTTCGGCGAAACCCTGAGCGCCTACCACGATTCGATTCAGGACGTGTTCTCCGAAGCACACGAGAAACTGGACGACCTGCTCTCGGAAATCGAGGACGAGTTGGCGGGGGACGACGATGCGTAGCGAACGCGATGGTGAACGGATCTATCGAGACGACCGCGACGGAGGGACGCTGGTTCGAAAGCGAACCGGTCCCCGATGCGGCGTCTGGGTCGGCCACTACGCCAGCGACCCGACGAGCGACGCGCTGGAGATTCGGAACGTGTGGGCGGACGAACGCCGAACCCGAGTCACGATTCCGGTGGACGCGGTGACGGACGTAATCGCCGCGCTCGAATCACGAATCTGATCGAGCGGAGACGCGACACACGAATCGGCGACGAACGACGCGATTTTGGAGATCAGAATGGAACTCATCGACACGATACGAACCCTGTTCAGCGACCTGCAACGTGATTCGAACGACAGTTACTTCACCGTCTCGGCCGCCACGCCGAAATCATCGAGCGGTTCGAAGCCGACGAACGCTTCGAACACCTCGAAGACGTCGTCCGACGGGACGTCGAAGGCCGAGTGGCGCTCGGTGGAGTCACCGACGGACAAGACGCTCATCGGCGTCACGACGACGACGGAAGGACCGTTCGCCGTCGGAACCGGCGGGAACGTCCTCACGAAGCGCGACGGCGAGTGGCGCTTTGCGATTCGGGACGGTCCGGCCACGCGGGAGAACACCCTCACCTGCGTCGACGTCACCGACGACGGCACGCGAATCTGGTTCGCGGGGTCGTCGGGCGCGCTCGGCTGTTACGACGCGACCGAGGGCAAGAAGTACGATTACAGCGCACCGAAGGAGAAGACGAGCACGTGGGAGGCCATCGCGGTGTCCGGAAACGCGGGGAGCGAACTGATCCGCGTGGCGAACGGCTCCGGCGAGGTGCTCCCGGTGACGGTCGGCGAGCACGGCTGTCGTCGTGGGGCGAGGTGGTCAAGCCGGGCAGCGGCTCGACGATTCCCGCGCTCGATTTCGGGAGCGAGGGTGCCTACGCCATCGACACGAGCGGCAACGTCTTCGAGGAAGGCGGTGACAGAACCGAGAGCGACGGAGACGGGAACAACGACGCTGACAACGGTTGGACGGACATCGGCGTGAAGAACGCGCAGGTGAACTTCTTCGATGTGCTCGCCGGTGACGGGAAACTGCTCGTCACGGGCAGCGGCGGCCGCGTCTATCGCTACGACCGGCCCTGTGAGAACTGGACGCCCGTCGATGCTGGCAAGGGCGCACTCCACGGCATCGCCGAAGACGAATCGACGCTCGTCGTCGTCGGCGCGAGCGGTCGCGTCTACGAGCGGTTGCCCGGGGAAGGCTGGACGCAGTCGCCACGCGGTCGAGGACGATTTACGGGACGTGACGCTCGGCGACACGGACATCGCAGTGGGCGCTGGCGGGGCCATCATCGAACGATGAGCGGGTCGCATACCTACGAACGAACGACGCGCCGGACGCGGACCCGCGAACTCTACTGGTACGTGCTCGCAGCGTACCTGCTCGCGGTTGGATCGGGTATCGCCGGATTCCTCGCCCTCGTCGCCTTGACGAACAAACTGACCATCATCAGCGTCGGTGCCATCGCCATCCTCGTCGTCCTCTCCCTTCTTAGTCTGGCGACGTTTCCCGCGCTGTATCGGGACGCCGCCTACTTGCGAACCACGACCGAGTGGAAGCCGACGTGGTGGTTGTACGTCGTCGGCGGTGGCGTGACGCCGATCATCGGTTACTTCACCGGCGGCGCGCTGTTCGGCCCGCGAATCAATCTCCTTCTCTCGGTCCTCTCGTGGGTGGGGAGCGTCTCCTCGATGTGTGTCGTCTACCTGTATCGTCGGCACGCCGCCGTCGGTGTGCGTGATCGATTGCGAGCGGACCTGACAAAATCCGGGCTTCGAGTGCTTTCAGACACCAAAAATCGGCAACACGATCGAAACGAGGTACCATACAATGTCGAAAGCAGACCGATTCAGCACGGACGTACCGACTTCCACACCACACCAACACCGTTGGACCCCCGGCAGCGGAAACACGTCGTCGCGGCTCGCTACCTGCCGTAACGAAACCTGTGACAACGAACACGTCGACCGGGAGTTCGCCCGTATCCTCGGCGACGAGGACGGGAACGTCTACGCCTGCCCCGAGTGCACCTCGTGGACGGCCCTGCGACACGGCGCGGCCGCGAAACCGGACTTCGAGGCCCGCGTTCGCCACGAGTGGCCGGACCACGGAGTCAACAGATGAGTATCGACACGAAATCAATCCCCCTCACCCGACTCGACCGGTCGCTCGACCGGACGACTGCCGTCGTCGTCTCGATGGTCGTCCTCGACGTGCTCTGGTGGACGCTGATCTACACCGGTCGCGTCCCCATGCCGGGGATGATGTGGCTGATGAAATCCGGGATTCCGATGGCCGCCCCCGGGGCGATGGAGGCGGCCGTCTCCCACGCCGGGACGCTCGGCGCGGTTCTCGGCTACGTCGTCATGTGGGGCGTGATGATGTGGGCGATGATGTTCCCGCCGATGACGCGGTTCACGCGCGATTACGCCGACGCACTCGACGGCCGGGTCGGAACGGTCACGGCGACGGTCGCCGCGTTCCTCACCGCCTACAACGTCGTCTGGGCGCTGTCGGCCACCATCCCGCTCGCCGTTCAGGCGATCATTCCGGGCGGTATCTACGGCTTTACCGAGACTCACACCACGTTCGTCATCGGGAGCGTGCTCGTTCTGACCGGTTGCTATCAGCAGACCGCGTTCAAACGCTCGCGGCTACGAACCTGTTGTTCCCGCGTCGCTCCGCACGAGGCGAACGTCGCTCGCGGCTTTCGAACGGGACTGAAACACGGCGTGAGTTGCATCCTCGTCTGTTTGGGACCGTTCTTTCTCCTGATGCCGTTTTTCGGGGAGATGAACTTCTTCTGGATGGTCGCGCTGACGACGGTCGTGACCGTCGAGCGCCTGCCAGCGTCGTGGGGCAGGGAGTTCTCGACGGCGACGGGAATCGTCGCGCTCGTCGCCGGACTCCTCGTCCTGTTCCTCCGGCCGTCGCTCCCCATCGTCTTCTCGATGTGACGCCGGGCCACGACGTCACGTCGGCAACCACCGCACCACCATCCGTCACGTCCACAGCCACCACATCACCGTCCGTCACATCGTGCGGAGCGATTCGGCGACCGAATCCATCGCCTCGTCGGCCGTCGTCACGTCGCCAGTGAGACTCAGGAATCCGTGCGTCATTCCCGGATAGTGGTCGTGTTCGACCGCTACTCCGGCGTCGTCGAGTCGCTCGGCGTAGGCGATTCCCTCGTCACGAAGCGGGTCGTGACCCGCTGTCACGACCGTCGCGGGCGGTAACCCCGAGAGGTCATCGGCGAGGAGCGGCGACGCGAACGGGTTCCTGCCGTCGACGGGACTGCGGAGGTAGTGGTCCCAGAACCACTCCATATCCGCGCGGGTCAACAGCGGGCCGTCCCCGTTCTCGTCGTAGGAGTCGGTGTCGAAGGCGTGGTTCGTGATGGGATAGAGGAGGCTCTGACGTGAGAGCGTCGGCCCGTCGAACTCGCGGGCGTGCAGTGCGACGACGGCCGCGAGGTTGCCGCCCGCGCTCGTTCCCGCGACGCCGAGGCGGGTCGGATCGCCGCCGAACGTCGCCGCGTGTTCTGCCACCCAGTCGAGCGCGGCCACGGCGTCGTCCACTCCTGCCGGAAACGGGTGTTCGGGCGCGAGTCGGTAATCCACGGAAACGACGGCGCAGTCGGCGCGGTTCGCCAACTCGCGGCAGACGCCGTCGATGGAGTTCAGCGTCCCGAGCGTCCACCCGCCGCCGTGGTAGAACACGACGACCGGCACGTCCCGTGCGTCCGGTCGATACACCCGAATCGGGATTTCGCCGCGCGGACCGGGAATCGAGAGGTTTCGAACGAACTCGACGGGGCGGCGGTCGTCGGGGGTGAACACCTCGTCCTCGACGCGACGCGCGCTTTCAACCGACAGCGCGTGCCACGGCGGCACGCCGGTCGCTTCGATTCGGTCCACCGCATCACTCATCTCGTCGTCCATATCGAACTTCTCCTAGCATTGGAGTTATACTTTCAGCCTTCGAAAGGGGAATCATGTCACTCGAAGTGCGAACCCGTGACGCGACGACGGACAGCCTCCGTCGGCTTCGACACGCATACGGCATGTTCCCCGTCCACGACGAGCGAGTCGAAAACGACCCCGATTACTTCCAACACGGCCGAGAGAAGGCCGAAGACGGCTGGCTCGGCTCCGCTGGCGTCTGGGTTTCGGACGCGGACGACCGAGTCGTGCTGATTCGGCACCCGAAAGCTCCCGACGCGTGGGGCGTCCCCGGTGGCGGCCACGAACCCGACGAAACGCTCTCCGAGACGGCCCACCGTCAGGTGCGCGAGGAGACGGGGCTCCACTGTCGCCTGACCGACGTGCTCGGCGTTCGGCGGAAAGAGATTTCGACGGAAACCGATTCGGACGAGCGAATCTTCGCGCTGTTCGTCCTCTTTTCGGGCGTCTGTGTCGGCGGCGAACTGGAAGTCGGCGACGACGTCCTCGACGCTCAGTGGTTCGATTCGCGCCCGGACGACGTCCTCGACTTCATCGAGCCACAAGTCCAGCGCTGGTGGTGGTAGGGGGGACGAGTCGCCGGTGCGCGTACAATCAAGTGCTCGTCGCCGAAACGTCCGGTATGGATACGGGTGCCGACGACGCCAGACGACGTGACGACGCCGACCCGCTCTCACACCTCCGGGAGCGATTCGTGGTGCCGGACGACGAGTTGTACATGGACGGGAACTCGCTCGGCGTGTTCTCGACGGATGCGGAGGGGGCGCTATCGAACGCTATCGAGGAGTGGCGGGAACTGGGTATTCGCGGTTGGACGGACGCGGACCCTGACTGGTTCCACTACGGCGAGCGATTGGGTGACCGCCTCGCGCCGCTCGTCGGTGCGGACGAACGCGAAGTCGTGGTTGGCAACTCCACGACGGTCAACATCCACGCGCTGTTTTCGACGTTTTACGACGGCGGGGAGGTCGTCGTCAACGAACTCGACTTCCCGACCGACCACTACGCCATTCGAGCGCGGATGGCGAATTTGGGACTCGACCCGGACGAACACCTCGTCGTGGTCGAAAGCAGGGACGGACGTACCATCGAGGCGGAGGACGTTATCGACGCGCTCTCGGACGAGACGTCGATTTTGTTCATGCCGTCGGTGCTCTACCGGAGCGGCCAGTTGTTCGATATCGAGCGATTGACCGCGGTCGCACACGACCACGACGCGCTGGCGGGGTTCGACCTCGCTCACTCGGTCGGGGCCGTCCCACACCGACTTTCGGACTGGGACGTGGATTTCGCCGTCTGGTGTAGCTACAAGTACCTGAACGCCGGGCCGGGTGCGGTCGCTGGCCTGTACGTCAACGAGCGCCACTTCGGAACCGAACCCGGATTGGCCGGTTGGTGGGGTCACGACAAGGAAACCCAGTTCGAGATGGAGACGAAGTTCACGCCCGCCGACGATGCTGGCGCGTGGCAGATCGGAACGATACCCGTCTTCAGCGCCGCACCGCTCTGGGGGTCGCTCGAACCGTTCGAGGCGGTCGGCATCGATGCGGTACGCGAGAAATCGTTGGCGCTCACGGAGTACCTCATCGAACTCGTCGACGACCTCCCGGAGTACGAGGTGGGAACGCCGCGCGACCCCGAACGACGCGGTGGCCACGTCGCGGTCGAACACGAGGAGGCGTACCGAATCGGGGAGGCGCTCAAGGAACGCGGCGTCGTCGTCGATTTCCGCCCGCCGAACGTGATTCGGATCTGTCCGGCACCGCTGTACGTCCGTTTTCAGGACGTTTGGCGGGTGAACGAACATCTGAACGAAATCGTCGAGACTGGGGAGTACGAGTCGTTCGATCGTCGCAGTGGTGGTGTCACGTAGCCATAGGACGTATTACGGTTGCTGGCAATCGTTTTCGTATGAGTACGATAGCGGAAATAGAACTCCCCGCGAAGGAGTTCGCGCTCAGAACTGCGCTGGAGCGTACCTCGAACGCCGAATTCGACGTGGTTCGTGTGGCGGCACACGATTCCGACCACGTCATGCCCTACCTCTGGGTGTCGGCGGACGACATGGACGCGCTGGATTCGGCGCTCCGAGAGGACAGGAGCGTCGAGGAACTCACCCTCATCGAAGATCTCGACGATGAACGTCTATATCGGATGCATTGGGTGGACCAGATTCACGTCGTCATCCACATCCTCGTCGAGGAACAAGCGACCATCCTGAACCTACACGGCAAGGATGACCGCTGGCGCCTTCGAATTCTGTTTCCCGACCGAGATTCGCTGTCGGCGACGTACGATTTCTGTCAGGACACGGGTCTCTCGATCGACGTGCGAAACATCTACGAGATAAGCGACACCCGCCACGGACTGTATGGGTTGACCGAGGAACAACACGAGACGCTGATGATGGCGCTCGAAGGGGGGTACTACGACGTCCCACGCGAATCGACGGCCGACGATCTCGCGGACAATCTCAGTATCTCCCATCAGGCGGTGTCCGAGCGACTCCGCCGCGGGCATCGAAGCCTCGTGAAAAACGCGCTCGCGGTGTCGCCGAACGACGGTCGGGACTGATCAGGCGTTGTTCATCCGGCGGGCGGTTTCCTCGCCGCACACCGTACAGACGGTGATTCGGTACGGCTCACGCGAAAACGAACTGTGTTCCGCCTCCTCGTTTTCGGTGCGGATTTCGACGCTGACAGTGTGCGGTGTGTCCGTCGCACAGGTCCGACATCCCTCGACCCGATCCCCGTTCCCTCGTGTTTTTGAGGTCATTGTCGCCCCTCGACGCTTTTCCGAAAGGCGAGACAGTCGAGCCAAAGGTCCGTGACCCCGTCTGTGGCCGTTTCGTTTTCGTGCTGCGGTGTACCGTACAGTCGCTCGGGGTCGGAATCGGCATCGACCTCGTGCTGCGGGTCGCCGTACAATCGGCGTTCGTCGTCCGTCTCTCCCGGAGTCCCTCCCACCGACATCGTAGTCATATTTTCACCTCTATTGAAACGAAGTGGCTCCCGTCGGAGGTGACTCTTGCCTGCCTCAGCAAGCGGATAAAGAGGGGTTCCGTTCGAGAACTGACCGAAATCGAAATCAGTTGCCGCCGAAGACCGATCCGAGTTGGTCGCGCCACTCGTTGAGTTCCTTCATCTCGCTCTCGATGGATTCGATGTCCGCACGGAGCGTCTCGATCTTTTCGTCCATTCGCGTTTCCGCGGCCGAAACGGAACCGGAGAGTTCGGACACGTCGTTCGAGACCGATTCGATTTCGTCTTCGAGCGATCCGACGGTTTCGAAGTCGTCTCGAAGTTCTTCGATCTCCGCTTCGATCGACCCGATCGCTCCGAAGTCGTCCCGTAGGTCTTCGAGTTCGTCGTCCAAGGCCGAAGCCTCCTGCGTGTTCGTCGCGACGAGGTCCTCCAGATCGTTCAGTTGTGATTCGAGGCCATCGAGGTTCGACCCGACCTCGTCCAACTCCTCGACGTCCGATTCGAGGTCTTCGAGGTCGGATTGAAGCCCCGTTTCGAGATCGTCGAGGTTCGTTTCGAGATCGGCGACGCGGGCACGGGCCTGTGCGCCTTCGTCCTTCGCGCTCTCGATATCGTCGCCCATCTCGCCGAGTTCCTCGCGCACCGATTCGACTTCGCTCTCGAAATCCTCGATGAGGGTCTTTGCCGTTCCGTTGTCGTCGATGAACTCCTCCAGCGCTTCGGTGTAGGCCGCGAGGTCGTCCACGCGCGACTGCAGGTGACGGATTCGGACGTTCGTGCTCTCGGGCGTGTCCAAATCGAGTTCCTGCTGGATGAGCGAGAGATCCTCGGAGTCGACCGCTCCCGCGCGAATCTCGTCGGCGAGCGCGGCGGCGACGCTTCCGGGGCGTGGCGGCGAGGCCGTCTGTTCCTCGCTCGTCTCGACCGGCGCTTCGAGGATATCGTCGTCGGTATCCGACGCCTCGAATTCGTCCGCCTCGTCTACCGTATCCGTGAACAGGGAATCGTCCCCGTCGTCATCGGAGACCTCGGACTCGTCCTCGTCGGTGCTGGCGTCGGAATTCGTCTCGACCGTCTCGTCGAGCGGGTCGGCTTCGGCGTCAGCGAGCGGGTCAACCTCGGAGTCCGCTAGCGGGTCAGCCACGGTCTCAGCAAGTGGATCGCTTCCCATGTCGGCGAGCGGGTCCGCGGGTTCGTCCGACGCTTCGGTTTCGTCCGCGTCGTCGTTTAGCCCCGGAAGTCCACCCTCTCCGCGATGACGTCGCGGACGACCTGGCTGCTGTCCTCGGAGACGATGTCTGTGATGGTGTGTTCCTCCATGCGCTCTTCGCCGTCGGGTTCGGCGTCGCCGGTGACCGGGGTGACCTCTTCGAGTTCCGGTTCGATGAGGAAATCCTCGGCGTCCGACCAGTCCGAAAGTCGAATTCCGTACACCGTCGTCAGCGACTCGTTCGGTTCGAGCGTCCGCTCGAACTGAACGCGGTGGTCCTTGTAGGCCGTCCAGTTTTCGTTCTCGTACTCGGGGTGAAACCCGACGTTGTCCATCGGGAACTCGTCCGGAATTCTATCGGTGATGCGGACCGTCACCGCATCGTCGTGGTCCGACCGGAGTTCGAACCGAATCGCCGGGACGGCGAACTCATCGCCGTCGAACGATTTTTCGATCGTGACCCCACTCTCGGACTGTGAGAGCACTTCGTTCCCGCTGCTGAAATCACTCATACTGTGCACATCCAAGAATGGATATATAAATCATACGCCGATGGACTTATCGAAATTCTAGTACTAAGAGGAATTCTACTACCAGACAGAACACAACGCAATTTTATTAACGCTGTTTTACGGTCGTTATGGGGACTATATTCGAATTTGATGCACCATGCAACTCGAAATCATGTTGTATCAGTCAATGACAGACAGTCGAATAGTAATCCTATCCGTATCAGACACTTCGAATCCGCGTTCGGTCGGCGTCGTGGCGATTCCCCGTTCGATACAACGCTCCCGTATCCTTTCGAGTGACTTTCGGTCGGGGACCACCAGTTCGAACCACGCCAAGCCCCGTCCCGTCGCCGGTTCACTCCGTCCGTTCCACGTGTTCATGCCGACGTGATGGTGGTAGCCGTCGGCCGCGAGAAAGAGCGCGGACGGGCCGAACTCCTGTCGAACTCGCAACCCCAGCGTCCCGGCGTAAAACACCCGTGCGGCGGGAATCGACGAAACTTCGAGATGGACGTGTCCGACGACCGTCTCCGGTGGGACCTTCCCCTCCTCCGTCGATTCCGTTCGGAGTTCATCGATATCGAGCGGAAGCGTGTCCATCTCGACGTGGCCGTCCCCGTCGGTCGGCCACCCCTCGCGAGGGCGGTCACGATACACTTCGACGCCGTTGCCTTCCGGGTCCGTGAGGTAGAGTGCTTCGCTCACGCGATGGTCGGACGCACCGCTTAGCTCCCATTCCTCCTCGATACGCACGAGTACGTCGGCCAGGGCACGTCGTGATGGAACCAGAAACGCCGTGTGGAACAAGCCCGTTTCGGGTGCCGTTCGCGGCGACGCGTCG
Source organism: Haladaptatus sp. R4 (assembly GCF_001625445.1). Classification (NCBI taxonomy): domain Archaea; kingdom Methanobacteriati; phylum Methanobacteriota; class Halobacteria; order Halobacteriales; family Haladaptataceae; genus Haladaptatus; species Haladaptatus sp. R4. The sequence goes on from NZ_LWHG01000001.1 coordinate 40,470, forward strand.
GAGTCCCCCACGAGTTCGAGCAGTGGCCGTCCTCCTGCGCCGAGAACGACGGTTCCGCCGCTCTCACGCTGGCGTTCGAGACCGATCACACTCTCGTAGAATCTGCTCGTTCGGTCGATGTCGGTGACGCGTAGCGCGACACGACCGACCCTCGTTTCCGGAACTATTTCGAACTCCGTCCCAGTCATCCGAAGGAACGAACGGGCGAGAAGACCGTGGCTCTTGCGAAACGAGCGGTTTATTCCTCGTCTTCGTCGTCAGTTCCAGTCGTGTCTTCGTCGTGGTCGCCGGACGGTTCGTCCGAGATGTCCTCGACTTCGATACTCACGGGTTCCGTTTCGGACACCTCGTCGTTCAGGTGGTCGTCGAGGTTGAACACGGTGTTGAGTTCCCGTTGAACTTGGTCCACGATGCCGCCGACGAGTTCGCTCGGTGCGATTGCGGTATACTCGTACGGGTTGTTTCCGGCACCCGAACTCTCGCGTTTCTCGCGCGCGACGTTCTCCTCCTCGTGGAGTTCGGCGAGCGACTCGCGTACCGTGCTCGGGTACAGGCCCGTTCCTTCGGCGATTTCCTCGCTCGTGCTTCCCGGATTCTGCCGGAGGTAGACGTAAATTCGGGCGCGGGTCTCCGTGTCGAGCACCCACGAAAGGAGGTCCACGATTCCTTGGTCGAACCCTTCGACGCCCGGTCGGCCTCCTCGTTGAGGCGCTTGCGACCACGCGACAGTGGTTTTTCCTCGTCTCCTTCCTCCTCCATCTCGTCCATACCGCTCGTATCGACGGGAATCTCGTCGCCGGTATCCTCGATCTCGTTTCGTTCGTTGTCAGTGTCGTCCCCAGACATGTCGTTCCCAGAAGGACAAAAGTCGGTAGCGGGTAAAAAACTTGCTTACAACAGAAGCGATTCGCACAGCGCCTCGAAGCTCTCCTGCTCGTTGAGTCGCCGTTGACGCGCCGCACCGCTTTCCCCGTCGAAGATGTCGCCGATTCCGGAGACGCCGAGACGGTCACATTCCCGTTCGACCACTTCGCCGAGCGAGATTTCGCCGTCACAGTCACGATTGATGAACGACGCGTCGTGCCCGTAGCGGAGCGCGCGCCACTTGTTCTCGTCCAGCAGTTCGCGTCGGTGTCGGTACCCGGACTCGCCGTCCTCGTAGCGTTCCACGAGGTCAGTGACGAGTGCGTGGGTGTACTCCACGAATGCGAGCACGCGCTCCGGGTCGGCCTGCCCGTCCGGCGTGCGGACTTCGACCGTGCCGTGACCCGAGTGCGGGCGCACGTCGTACCAGAGTTCGCCGCGGTCGTTTATCGATCCGGTTTCCACCATCGTCCGCTCGAACTCCGAGAACGCCTCGTAGTCCTCGAAGTACGTCGGCATGCCGGTGTTCGGCAACCCTTCGAATATCTTCGCCCGTGCCGATTGGAGGCCCGTATCGTAGCCGTCCCAGTACGGCGAGTTGGCCGACAGCGCCAGCATGACCGGGAGATACCAGCGAATCTCGTTCGCCACCCAGACGGCCGCGTCGGCGTCGTCTACCCCGACGTGGACGTGCAGACCCGCCGTAGTGTTGCGGTGTTGCGGGTACTGGATTCGGTCCAGTTGTGCCCGATATCGCGGCTTTTCAGCGTGGTCCAATTCGCGCCACTTCGCGCCGGGGTGGAGTCCCGCCGCCGCGATACCGTAGCCGTTCGTCCTCGCGTGTTCGACGAGTGCCTCCCGAACCGCACGGACATCGTCCTCGACGTCGGACGGCGCCGTCTTCGGCGTCTGTGTCTCGATGACGCATTTGAACAGTTCGTGATCCAGTCGCCCCTCCAGTATGCCCGGCGGGTCGGTCTCGTAAACGAGTTCGTCGGTACCCGCGGTTGGGACACCTCGGTCGTTCACGACGTAGAACTCCTCTTCGACGCCGAGCGTGCCCATGTCGGTGAAATTCTCGGCCGAACCCAAATCCATTTTTCGAGAGTTAGCCACCACACACGTAAATACTTCCGGAGACGGTCAGGTCTTCCGGGGAACCGCGACGATACCCAGGTGATCCACGTGGAACGGTTCGAGTCGCCGCGTTTCGAGGATTTCGTACCGCTCGCGGAGGATTTCGAGCGCGTCCTCGAACACCGATTCGGGGTCGCTCGCCACGTCCTCGCTTCGGGCTTTGATCGCCAGTAAGAGTCGGCCATCCTCCCGAAGGAATCGTGCGTTCTCACACGCGACGCGTGCCTGTCCGCGCGTCGCCACGTCCTGGACGATTACGTCCACGTCGGACTCCACGACGTGAGCGTAGCTCTCCGGTTTCCGTGCGTCCTTCAGAAGCGGAAAGAGGTTCCCGCGCGCTTCGACCGCATCGAGCAGGTCGCGGGTCGGGCGGGGTGCGAACTCCACGGCGTACGTCGGTCCCGAGAAGTCGGCGACGTGGCTTACGGTCGTTCCGCTGGCGGCACCGAGATAGAGCACCGTTTCGTCGCCCTGCAAACCGGTGTCCATGCCGTGTTCGAGCATCGCGGCCAACTTGGAGCGCCGGGCGTCCCAACACCGCCAGTCGCCGTCGGTCGGTTCGCCGTAGACCGGACTGCCCGTCGTCGCCAGTCGCACCCCACCGCCGAACGTGTGTCGTTCGACGCCGTTTGGAAGTGTCTCATCAGAATTCGTCATTGTTCACCCCGCGAATGAATCGTTTCCATCCGCCGATCGAGTTCCTCCTTCAGTTCGGGGTTGGGTTCGCCCGAGTAGTGGTCGATCCGTGCGGCGATAACGAGTTTGCCCGAGAGCGTGCGTGCCGCCGACCCGCGCTGGTCGTGCGGGGCCGCACGGATGGCCTCGTGTGTGTAGATGATTCCGTGCTTCGGCGACGAGGCGTGGCCGCGCAGGTGGGCGAACAGCGCGTTCTCCGCGCCGAGTACCTGTACCGTTCCGCCGGGCATCTTCGCCAGCGATTCCAGCCCACCAGCCAGCGCGATGAGTCGCGCGGCCAGCACCGGGTCGGCCAGCGTGGCGAGGTTCGGTGCGACTGCGGGGGCCTGCCGTTCCACGAACGCCCGGAGGTCGTCGCGCTCGGCCGCGAGGTCGGCGACGCGCTCGGCCAGCGACACGACCTGTTTTTCGACCGGCGTCTCCGGGTCGGTTTCCGCGAGTTCACGGGCGTACGCGATCCCGGTTCCGGCGTCGGGATACAGCGTTCCGGCCCATTCTGCAACGCGTTCGGCGAGTTCGTTCGCTTCCGATTCACAGTCGTCCATCGCCCGCACCGCGTGGACGAGTTGACGGTCGTCCGCCCGTTCGCGCTCCGTCACGGCCTCGCGGGTCGCGCGGATGCTCGCCTCACGGAGCGTGGCGTAGTACTCCGCCTCGTCGTCCGCGAATCCGGTTTCGACGGCCCGCTCGGGCCAGTCGGCGGGGGCGTCGGCGCTCCCCTCCTGGATGGCGCGTGCTCCGGACTCCACATCGTCCGGTTCGACGCCCGCGAACCACCCCTCGTCTCCGTCCGATTCGGTCATGGCCGTGGGTTGTGCGTCTTCTCTTTTAAACCTACGTTTACGGGTTCTCGAACGAGGATTGAGACCGGGGTTCTTCCACTCGGGCGGACGGATTGCGCGATACTGACCACTCACATGGCGTGCACCAGCGACCCCGAGGCTAGCAATCGGTCGAGGATTTTCTGGGACTTCATCGCAGTAGTTACTGAAATCACGGTTCCGGAAAATCCATCCCGTACAAACGTTCTCTCAACGGTTCCCATCATGATACGAGTAGTTAAGACCCGTCCCCAGAGTGAGAACCTATGGCCGGTCTCTATGCGCATCCTGACTACTACGAGATTGCCTTCGATTTCCGCGACGTGGCGGCAGAGGTAGATTTCTTCGAAGCCTGCATGGACCGATTCGGTGAACACTCGAACCGTCCCGACTCCGTCCTCGAAATCGCCTGTGGCCCGTGTCCGTACCTGCTCGAATTCGATTCGCGGGGGTACGATTTCACGGGGCTGGACAACTCCTCGGAGATGATTTCCCACTCCATCGGAAAGGCGCGCGAACACGACATCGAGGCGACGTTCCTTCGGCGGGATATGGCCGACTTCGTCCTTCCCGACGACGTCGACTTCGCGTTCTGCGCGCTCGGATCGCTGTATCTCGACTCGAACGAGGCCCTTCTCTCACACCTCGATTCGATGGCCGACGCGATGACGCCGGGGTCGCTGTACTGCATCGACGGTTCCATCGACTTCGCTGGCGGGACGTCCTCCGGGAGCGAATGGGAGACGACGCGCGGGGAAACGACGGTTCGCTTTACCATCGAGCAGGAACCGGTTCACACGACCGAACAGTTGGTTCGCCAGACCTTGACGACGCGGGTCGAGACGCCGACTGACACCGAACGTTTCCGCGAGGAGTACGTCATCAAGACGTTCGCTCCCCAGGAGCTACGTTTGCTCCTCGAAAAGACCGAGTTCGAACACGTGGGCTGGTTCGATAGCTTCGACTTGTCGACTCCCGTCGAGAGTTGTGAACCGGGGACGCTCCACCGCCCAGTGACGGTCCTCCGGAGGCAGTGATGTTCGTCGACGTTTGGGAATGGCGGATGGAAATCGACGAATCGCTGGTGGCGGCCGACGAGGCGGAAATCCGGGAGCAAGTCGCCGAATACACGGTCGGTGAGCGCGAGGAATTCGACCTCGACGTCGACTATCCGGATTCGTTCACCGGACGGGTCATGACCGCGATGGCGGGCGTCCCCCGTGGCGAGACCCGAACCTACGGGGAAATCGCCGGAGAACTCGACACGGCGGCGGTCGCGGTCGGTCAGGCGTGTGGCCGCAACCCCGTGCCGCTCGTCGTCCCGTGCCATCGTATCGTCGGAGCCAACGGCTTGGGCGGTTTTTCCGGCGGGGACGACGACCGTCTCGGGCTAAAAGAACGGTTGCTCGAACTCGAATCGGCCTGATCACTCGTTCGGCGCGATGCGTTTGACGCGCCCGGTAATCCCGGACTGCAGTTGGACTTTCACTCCGCCGGGTTCGGTGTGCTCCTCGGAGAGGACCTTCGCGATTTCGCCACGGAGCGGTTCGGCCTCGTCCGCGTTCTCTGCGTTCGTCTGTTCTATTTCGACGGTCATACCACGACTCAAATCCTCTCGCGTCGGTCGGTCTACGGACATACGCTGGACTGCAACGGACACCGGAAAAAACGTGATGGCCACCGCCGGTCGTGGTATCGTGTTTATATATCCGATACTCGTAGAAAACGGTTATACGATTCACGTCCCTCCTCTGGAGTGCGGCGGCGGCGGCGGTAGCCCGTAGCCGAAAACGTACCCCTATCCACTATTCGAACTTTTCGAAGGGTTGTTCGCAGGCGTCACAGAAGTGCATCGACCGACAGAGCGACGGCCCTTTCGGGTGTTCGCGGTGGGTGTCCGTCGAACCGCAGTACGGACACTCCGCGCCCTTGTCCTCGCCGCTCGTCGTCACGCTGGGGTCGAGTCGTCTCATATGCTCAATCCGAACTCCCTGAGGTCGTCTTTGCCCTGCTCGGTCACCATCTCGATGGACCACGGCGGGTTCCAAACGAGTTCGAGGTCGGCGTCTTCGACGCCCTCGACCGCCGCGACCCCGTTCACGATGTCCTCGGTTAGCATCTTACGGGCCGGGCAGCCAGTGTAGGTCAACGTCATGATGACGGTGACGTTCGCTCCGGCGGCGTCGCCGCCTTCGTCACGGGACGCCGACGGAGTCTCGCCGTCCACTTCTACCCCGTAAATCAACCCCAAATCCACGATGCTGATGGGCATCTCGGGGTCCTCGATGTCGAACAGCGCGTCCCAGACGCGCTGTTCGAGACCCGTCGCTCCTTCACCCGTGGCGGGCAAATCCTCCGGAGAGCGTCCGGTTTCCGAGTAGTCGGTGTACGCACACGCGGTCGGTTCGGAGTCGATATCGTACTCCTGTGGTTGGTTACTCATCGTCTGGGTCCGGCATGATCCGGTGGGTTTCGGTTCGCCCGAGTTCCCGGTACGTCCGCGTCATGTCGTCGTGAAGGTCTGCCCAGTCGTCGGTGTGGGTTCCGTCTCGTCCGATGTGCTCGGGGAGCAGTTCGTCGATGTCGCCGTCCTCGACTTCCGTCGGCAGTTCGATGCCGAGCGACGTCAAAAACGGCACCACGACGTCGAGCCATTGGTCGCGCATCGAGTCGAGCGAGTCGGTTCGGATTCCGAACTCGTCGATGTCCTCGCTCGCGTCGCCCGCCTCGAACAGCGTCAACGCGTACGGGAATAGCCGGTCAACCGCCGCCTGCACGCGTTCTGTTCCCTCGTCGTCGCTCGTCAACCGTTCGAGCCAGTTCTGGGAATGCTCGCGGTGGTAGTTCTCCTCGCTCAGGATTTTCGCCACGCGGTCCGCGATTCGTGGATACGACGTCCCTTCGAGGGCTTCGAGTCGGAGTTCCTCGGCGACGTCGTAGAGGTAGCCACGCACGATGGCGTCGGCCCAGTCGCCAGTTTCGAACGCCCCCTCGACGAGCGTCGAGTGGCGGAAGTCCGCGGGGTCGCGCTCGAAGATGAGTTCCGATTCCGTGTAGCCGAAGTCCTCCAGCAGGTCGTACCAGAGGCGGGCGTGACCGAGTTCGTCCTGTGCGATGTTCGAGATGGCGAGGTCGGATTCCAGTGTGGGAGAGCGAACCTGCCATTCCGTGTAGCGCTCGGCGAGGACGAGTTCGTCGTCTGCGAGTCGGCGGAGCAGGGATTCGACGGCGGCCCGTTCGTCGTCGCTCAACTCCTCGGGACCGGCGAGTTGCGCCGACATTATGCCTCACCTCGTCGCCGTTCGGCGTCTTCCTGTTCGCTCTCGGACTCCTCGATTTCCTTGGCGAAACTGGTGTCGATGCGGTTGTACGCCATCACCCATCGGTAGGATTTGTCCGTCGTGCCGCCGAACGTCGTCTCGTCGGCATCCACTTCGCCGATTTCGTCCTTCGGGACGACCCAGATGCTGTTGGTCGGCTTCCGTCGCCCGTGTTGAATCTGGGCGAACATGAGCGCCATATCGCGGTCGGGCGCGTGGACGTTTCCGCAGTGGGTGTGATACTTGCCAGCTTCTTCCTGTCGGAACACTTCCCAGATCATCTTAATCAGCCGCCACCGGCGTGTTCGAACCGCTCGATTCCCAGTCGTCCATCACGTCGCGGACCCACTCGGCCGCGTCCTGTGCGGCCTTGCGGCCGTTTATCTGACCGAGGCCGGGTTCGTAATCGTTCTTGGCGATCTGGAAGAACTCGTCCCAATCGAGGTCGTCCTCGCGCACCTTGTACGTCTTCGTCTCCTCGTCGTACTCGATGCGTGGTTCGTCCGGAATCTCCAAGCCGTACTTCTTCGCCTTCGGGATGTAGGCGGTAAGGAACGCGCTACGGAGTTCGTCGTTCGACATCGTCTTCAACCCGACTTCGGACGAGAAGTCGTGGTGAGTGCTCTTGTCGTTGGTCGGGCCGAAGAACTGGATGATGCGCGGCCACCATTCCTCGAAGGCGTCCTGCATGAGTTCCTGTTCCTTTTTCGATCCCATCGACAGTTCGCGCATGATGTCCTCGCCGTGCTTGACGTGGAAACCCTCCTCGAAACAGACTTTGTCCATCGCGTGTGCGTAGGGTTCCCAACTCGTGCGCTTCAGGGTCGCCTGTCGGCGCATCGCGGCACCGTCCACGAAGAAGGCAATCATCGGCGTCTCCCACCAGTCTTCCATCTTGTAGTGGAAGCAGTTCAGGAACTTGCCCTCGCCGTTCGCCAACTCGTCCAACATCTGATCGCGGGTCTTGATGCCGAGCGATTCGGCGGCCCGGTAGAGCAGTTGCCCGTGGCCGATTTCGTCCTGCACCTTCGCGCTGCAGGCTAGCTTCCGGTCGAGGCTCGGAGCCTGTCGGATGAACGGGCGTTCGAGATACGCGCCCATGATCTCCGAGTTCGCGTGGAACTGAATCATCCGGGTCGCCGCCTTTCGGTACTCCTCGGGCATGTCTCCTTCGGACTAAATTGCCGAGGACCGGCACGCTCCTTGACGGTCTCTATGTCCATGGTCGATAATTATCGACCCCGACCCATACCAATTCGCCCGCCCATAGACGGGGTTTAAATACTGTCCCTGCCTACATACGCTCCATGATAGACGAATGCCTCGTCGTGGAATTCGCCGTCACGGGCGACGACTGTCCGCTCGCCGAGGCATCACGCGAGGCGGAGACGCGGATCGATTGCAAGCCCCCACAGCACCGTGACGACGGCTACACGCTCCTCCGATTCAGCGCCCCGGCTGAAAACGATTCGCTCGTCGACGTCCTCGACGGGGACGACCGAATCAGATACCTGCACGTCACCACGACGGACGGCAGACGGAACTTCCGCTGTCTCTCCAAACACGCTTGTGTCGTCCACGAACTCACCAACGTCGGGTTCATGGCCGAATCGCTTCGCTACCGGGAGGGGAACGCGAAGTTCACGGGTGCGGTCGTGGGTCACGACGTGCTCCAAGGCGTCCTCGAAGCAGCGGGAGAGACTGTCGGCATGCGACTCGAACGCGTCCATCAACTCGGATCCGAGGACGAAAACGCCGTGGCCCAACAATGGGACGTGACGCCCGCACAGGAACGCGCTCTCCGAACAGCCCTGGAGTTCGGCTACTTCAGCGTCCCCCGCGAGACCACTGCAAGCGACGTAGCTGACGAGTTGGGAATCAGCAAATCGGCGTTTCTGGAACGGCTCCGTCGCGCCGAGCGGTCGATGTTCTCGCAGATGTTCGCGTGATACTGTTCACGCGATACTGTTCACGATCCGACTAGACGCAAGATTCTTGTCCCTCTCCCTGATATTTTCAGTTCGTGCCTTCCCTCGAAGTCCCTTCCCGCCCCGAACCCCTCCTCCTCGTCCTCGGGTATCTCTGTATTTCACAAGCCCACGTGCTACCCGATGGATTCGCGCTGTTGGGCTACGTAATCGGTTTTTTCCTGATCGTATTGATTCCCCTGTCGATACTGGAAAACGCCGATTCGCGTTCGGACGCCAGTAGCGCGAAATAGTCTCCCTCGATTTCGCGTGCATCCCGATACGCAACGCTTCGCGGAGCGTGAACTGGATGGATGAAGTGGCGAACAGACGGCACGGCCGAACGTGAAGCGGTGTACCGTACTCCCGCGAGTCGCTCCACGGCGTTCGTCAGCGGATACCGGCCGTGGCCGCGTCTTTCCCTATAAACGTTCGTCTCCAGCAAGCGTCGTGGCGGCGCGTTCGAACTCCTCGCGGGTGTTGAGGTTCTCGAACGAGGTCAACGATCCGTGATCGCGGAGGTCACTCCCCTCGATTACTACGTACTCCAGTTCCGACAGCGGTTCGACGGTTCGCCGTTCGCCTCTGCCGAGCGCATCGTCGCACGCTCGAACCATCGGGTCCGTTCGGTACACCGCATGGGTCGTCTGCAACCAGCCCTCGAATCGAGGTACTGCGGCGTCGTGACCACGTGCTCGATTCAGCAGATAGGAAACGAGTTCCGGGTCCACGAACGGCATGTCGCAGGCGACGACGGCGGCGTACTCGTGATCGCAGGCCGCGAGACCGGTTCGAATTCCGGCCACCGGACCGGCGTCAGGTACGGTGTCGATGGCGAATCGGACCGACGGTGAGAAGTCGGACAGCGCGTCGGCGATGGCCGACCGTTGGGCGTTGCGGCAGTTGACGACGAGTTCGTCGATTACGCCCTCGATTCCGTCCGCAACGCGGCGCACCATCGGCACCCCGGCGAGCGGTGCGACCGCTTTGTCCGCGTCCCCGAATCGAGTCGAGTACCCTCCAGCGATGACGACTCCTGCGGGCATACGTTCGTATACGAGATGCGTCGCTAAGTTCCTGTGGCCGAGCATGCGGTCGAGATACCATCAACAGATGGGCGTTATTCTTCGACCACTTCTATCTCCGAATACCGTTTCGCTACTTGCTCACCTACCTCCCGAGGGACTATTGCTGTCTTATCCTCGGCGAATACGACACGATAGATCTCAGGGAGTATGTCTGTATCGTGTAATTTCGACATAGTCGGATCACTCGTCTCGATTTTTACATACCCTTCAGGTATTTCACCCACCAACATCGGAACCGGTTCCTTGAGCAGTTCACGTCGTTGTTTTTCAGTAATATCGAAAAAGAGTCCGAGTCCTCGCGTGAGTTGATGGAGTTCCTTCTCATTGATTTTACCGCTGACATAGTAGCGTTCTATGACATCCGCTGAAATTTCACCGCTCTGGAGTTGCCGTTCGATCCGTTCTATCGACGGCGATTCCGTGATATTCACCGAGAGATCGAGATTCTCGACCGAGATATTGTATGTTTGAGTGTTGTCTTCGGTCTCATACGCGCGAGTGATCGCCTTTTCGATCTCTGCTCTGAGCGCTTCTTCAACGACACCCATAGCGAGACCCGAACCTTTCGAGTGATCTGGAGATGAATTCAGGGAATCACGAATGTGCGTCTGAAGAAAAAATGCGAGTGCATCGACCGAATCATTGGATTGTATCTTCTCACGCTCTTCCCTGTCCAACTCACCGAGCAGCAGGGTGTAATCCAGAATCGCCGCGCTTGCACGCTCACGGATCCGATATCTCTTGTTCCGCTCTGTACTTTCAGACCAGTCAGGGTCCGCTCCTTCGATGAGATATTCTCTATCTCCCTTCCGTAGGAATCCAACAGGCCGATCACGGTCGTGTGCTGATTCACTCATGTTGCATCATGATGAAACGGCGTCACACTTATATCTTTCTGGCGAGGAACCAGTACTGTGAAAATGACCGGATCAACACGATCTGAAACTGACAAAAAGACGGTTCTCGTCACCGGTGGCTCCGGATTCGTCGGTTCTCATGCTATCCTTCAACTTCTTGAGTCTGGGTATCGCGTCCGCACGACGGTCCGATCCCTCTCGCGCGAGTCCGATGTCCGCACGAAGCTCCGCGGAGGCAACGTAGACGTAGGTGACGTAGACGTAGGTGACGAACTTTCGTTCGTGGAAGCCGACCTCACGACTGATGAAGGGTGGGTCGATGCGGCCGAGGGTTGCACCTACGTTCTACATATCGCCTCGCCGTTTCCCTCAACCCCGCCAGAGCACGAGGACGATGTCATCGTTCCAGCCGTCGAGGGTACTCAGCGAGTACTTCGAGCGGCACGCGACGCCGGTGTTAGCCGGGTCGTCATGACCTCGTCCTTTGCTGCGGTTGGGTACGGACACTCGCCCACTGACCGACCTTTTACAGAGGACGATTGGACCAACGTTAACGGACCCGATGTCAGTGCATATGTCAAATCAAAGACGCTTGCAGAGCGGGGAGCATGGGACTTCATCGAGCGTGAGGGGGACGAGTTGGAACTCGCAGTCATCAACCCAGTCGGGATTTTTGGTCCTGCGCTGGGACCTGATCTCTCGTCATCGGTCCAGATCATCCAGCAGTTGCTTGATGGTGATATGCCTGCGGTCCCGAAAATTTCGTTCAATGTCGTGGACGTGCGCGACGTGGTCGATCTCCATCTCCGCGCGATGACGGAACCCGAAGCTGCGGGGGAGCGGTTCCTCGCGGTTGCGGGTAACCCAGTCTCGATGCCGGAGATCGCCCAGACGCTGAGAACCCAACTAGGTGAGTCCGCAAGCCAAGTACCGAAGTGGACCCTCCCGAACTGGTTCATCCGGATTGCTGCTCCATTCGTACCTTCTCTTCAAGAGATGGCCTCTCAACTCGGGAAAACTCGTCGGGCTAGCAACGAGAAGGCCCGACGGGTCCTCGACTGGTCGCCGCGAGCGAGCGAGGACGCCTATCTCTCAACAGCGGAGAGTTTGACGCAACTCGAACAGTCATAGCGGCCTTGGTGAAGGGTCATAGCGACCTTGGTGAAATAGTTCCCTGATATCCCTTCACTCTCTGGATACTACTCATGTGGAGGCTGGGACTAACACAGCCGTCTAACGATGATCCCGACAGCCCCGGCCACGTCCACCTTGTCGGCATCGAACCAGAACGTCTGTCCTAGCGTTTCTCGTCCCGGAGTTTCTGCTCAATCCGTGGTTAGTCCTTTCGCGAGCGACGGGATGTGGAGGTCGTAGAGGACCGAGCCATTCCCGTCGTCGGTGTCTATGTCGTGGGCGTGTTCCCCGAATCGGGCTATCGTTTCGATCTCCTCTAAAAGGTAGCCCAGTTGCCCGGCAGAGAGGTCGGGAAATTCCTCGCCCGTCTGTTCACGGAGCGTGTCGAGGATCGGTTGAAGCCGGGAGACGAATCGCTCGTACTCGGCGTCCCGTTCCTCCCGGTCGGGTCGGCGGTCGTACGACTTCATGAGGTCCTCCGTGTCGGCATCGGAGAAGAGGTCGTCCTCGACATCGCGTGCCCACGTCGCAAAGAGCCGTTCTAGCCCTTCCGTTGCGTCGGTCACGTCTTCGAGTTCGTCCTCGATACGGTCGAAGCGCCGGTCATGTTCGCGGGATATTAGTTCGAGAAAGAAGTCGGACTTCGAGTCGAAAAAGCGATAGAACGTCCCTTTGGCGACGCCAACGGGCTCCGTGATGTCGCTGACCGTCGTCTTCTGGAAGCCGTAGACGCTGACGAGTTCCCGGCCCGTTTCGAGGAGTTCCTCCCTGATAGCCTCTCGCTCGTCCTCGGTGAAATTTCGCATGGTCGGATATCGGCGTCATGAACACATGACGATTGTGGTCACGAGTCTGACCCTATGAACAAAAAGACATATACAGTCATACGGTCAGTGCTGAGGTATGGATCGAGAGAAACCCGACGCGTTGGTCGCGAACGACGTGCACGTGACGTACGCGGCTGACACCGAGACCGCGGATAGCGCAGCAGTGGAGGTCGAGCCGTGAGTACCACCGACGAATCGTTCGGGCCGAGCCGTCGGCAGTTCGCCGCTGAACAGACTCGCGTACTCCATCCCTCCGGACGTTCGGTCGGTAGTAAGCGACTGAATCCGCCGCAATCTCCGCGACCGCGAACCGCGCGGAACCGAACAGTGAGGAGTCACGCTGATGCCTGAGCCGACGGGCGGGTCGCTCGACGGTCGTATGGTGTACGTCGCGTTCGCAGGGCTCGGACTCTCGATGCTCCTCGGTGCGGTCGACCAGACCATCGTCGCCACTGCCCTCCCGTCGATCGCAACGGACCTCGGATCGCTCGACCAAGTCTTCTGGGTCGTCACCGCATATCTCATCACCTCGACGGCCGTCACGCCGCTTTACGGGAAACTCTCCGATATCTACGGGCGGCGTCGGCTCACTCAGGCGGCGATTCTAGTCTTCCTTGTCGGTTCGGTTCTCTCCGGGCTCTCCCAGTCCATGCTCCAGCTCGCTCTCTTCCGCGGCCTCCAAGGCATCGGGGGTGGCGGGCTGATGGCAATGGCGATGGCGGGCATCGGCGACATCTTCACCACCCGCGAACGCGGCAAATACATGAGCTACCTCCAGCTCGTCAACGGGGGCGCCATCATGATAGGGCCGCTCTTCGGCGGCTTCCTCGCTGACCAGTTCACCTGGCGGTGGATCTTCTACATCAACCTCCCGCTCGGCCTCCTCGCGTTCGGGCTCGTGCAGGTCGCGCTCGACGTCCCCGTTCCCGGCAAGAGCCATCGGATCGACTACGGAGGTGCCGGACTCCTCGTCATCGCCGTCTCCGCACTCGTCGCCGTCTCCTCTTGGGGCGGCAGCCGGTACGCGTGGACGTCCCCGACGATCCTCAGTCTCACGGTCATCACCGTCGTCGGCACCGCGCTGTTCCTCGTTCAAGAGCGACGCACCGTGGAACCGATGGTCTCTCTCGACCTGTTCCGTAACCGGTCGGTCCTCCTGATCACCGTGCTCTCGGTGCTCCTCGGCGGCGTCATGCTGGGCGTGGTCAACTATATCCCCATCTTCATGAAGACGGTTCTCGGGGAAAGCGGCGTGAACACGGGCGCGCTTCTCATCCCGTTCACCCTCGGTTCCATCGGGAGTGCGATTCTCGCCGGCCAGCTTATGAGCCATCTCGGACGGTATAAATCGCTCACCGTCGCTGGACTGGTTGTCACCACGATCGGTTGCTATCTTCTCTCGACGATGGGCACAGAAGTCAGCTTGCTCCAGACGGCGATTTACATGTTCATGACCGGGACGATAGGGATGACGGGACCGACGCTCGCAACCGCGATCCAGAATGCGGTGAGCGGTGACGACATCGGCGAGGTGAGTTCGCTCTACTCGTTCGCCCGGAACCTCGGTGAGGCGCTCGGTGTCTCCGCGTTCGGGATCGTCTTCAATCGTCGGGTCACTGCCGAACTGCGCGACGTTCTCCCGGCAGGCACGAGTCCACGTTCGATCTCACAGAGCCCGAAAGCGATTCACCAGTTCCCCCCACAGCTTCAGCAACAGGTCGTTCAGGCCCTCGTCGACGCGTTCCACGACGTCTTCCTCGTCGGCGCCCTCCTCCTCGTCGCCGCGCTCGTCGCGTCGCTCGCCCTCCCGAACCACGACCTGAAGGAGGAATCCGGTGCGGAGCGACGCGCGACGACCAGCGATGCTCCTGCGGAGAGTGAGGACTGATGGAGTGGGTGCATATGTCCGATAAAATATCGACCACCTTCCCTCGATGGCCACTGGTGTCCATACGGTCCAAAAAGGAACGACTCGTCGGAACGTGTTCGACTCTGTTATCGCGTTTCGCTACACGCACCGCTCGGGCATCGGCCTTCCGCGTGTGCGCGGAACTCGGGTTCGAATTCGTCCATCGCGGTCGTCACCGGCCGCGATGCGTCCTTGCCGAACTGGCAGATACTCGTCTCTCGCATCGTGCGGCCGAGTTCGCGGAGCATGTCGTCCTTGAAATCGCCGGAATAGACATCCCGTACGAGGTTCGTCAACTGTTTCGACCCTTCACGGCACGGGACACAGCGCCCGCAGTTTTCCTCCTCCGCGAACTTCGCCCGTGTTCCGGCGGTGGCAACGGCACAGCGGGACTGGTCGAACAGTTCGACCACGCCGTCTGTCCCGAGATGTGCGCCAGTTAGTGCGGGTGCGCTCGGCGTGTGATCGAGCGTGCGCGTGACGCCGCCGAACTGGCCGCCGACGCAGGCCATCTTGAATTCGCTATCGAGGCTCACCGCGTCCCGAACCGTCTCCAGACTCCCGCCGGTCGGGAGTTCGAGCGTTGCTGGCGCAACCACGTCACCCGTCACCGTCACGAGTCGGGTTCCGGGGTCCGCATCTTCCGAATCGAAGGCGTCGGGCGAGCGCAGTGCGTGGCGTACTTGCGCGAACGTCCGCGGCGTGTGGACGATGGTCGGCCGCCCGTACAATCCGTATTCGCCGGGCGATGGCGGTCGGAGGCGGGCTTCCAGCCGGTCGTTGCCCTCCAGCGCTTCGAGGGTCATCGTCGGTTCCGCCGCTATGTATGCGTCCGGTCCGGCGGCCGTTCGAATCGTCACGTCCTCGCCGACATCCGTCTCGGAAAACACCTCCATCGCGTCTCGAACGCGCCCGCTGGTGGCGTGGGCCGATTCCGGAACGTAAACGATGATGTCCTCCGCGCCGACGGCGTGTGCGACGGCCGTCGCTCCGTCGAGGACCGAAATCGGGTCGGCTTCCAGCAGGAGTCGGTCGGTTCCGTTGCGGTCGTTGGTCTCTCCCCCGTTTACGACGACGACGGGGTCACCGTCGGTTTCACGGGCGACGGTCCACTCCTCGGCGATGGGTTCGTCCATCGATGCGTCGCCGCGTCCCCGGCCCAGCAAGCCGAGGGTTTCGACACGTTCGAGGACTGTCTCGGGAGCGTCCGCCGCCTCTTCTGCGACGAATCCGTCGTAGCCGTCCGCTGTCGTCGGGTCCGTCCATCCACAGCGTCCGAGTACGTCCCGATGACCGACCGCGAGGGGACCGTCGTCCGGAACCGGAAGTTCCGTTTCCCCTTCGTTGTGGGAGACGACGGCATATGCGTCCTCCTCGACGACGGTACCATCCTCCAGCGCTTCGACGAGGGTGCGGGCGTGTTCGGGCGTACAATTCGCATGAAAGGCGGTCGTTCCGTCGTTCGTAACCGCTGCGAGCGGTGTTAGCTCCTCGATTCCGACCGGACCGACGTTCACCACTGCGACCGTTTCCGCCGCGTCGCGTGCACCATCGAGCACTACCTCCGCGTCCTCGCGTCCCGCCCCATCCGAGACGCGAAGAACGGGTGCATCAGGTGCAGACGAATCAGAAGTTCCCATTCCCACTATACTGGCACTGCCAGTGGATAAAAGATTATGACCAAAAAACCGACAGGATGGTGAAAAATGCGTCGTCGAATACGGTCACCGTGACGTCGTCAGAACGGCGGTTCGAGTTCCGGTTTGGACTCCTTTCGTCGGACGACGGCGACCGCAATGACGGCCGCGAGAACGAGCAGCGTAATGAGTGCTGAGTGACATCGTTTCATCGTCTCACCCCGTTTTGTAGACGCCGCGTGCTTCCGCGATGTGTTCGCCGTCCTCGTCGTAGACGTTCACATCGACGTCCCGACGTCGCTCCCGTTTCGCACCACGTCGGCCTCGGCGCGGAGGTCGCCCGTACCCGCGCTGAGGTAGTCGATTCGCATGTCGATGGTCGGAACCGGTTGATCGTTGAGCGACACCAGCGCCGCGCCGCCGACCGTGTCCGCGAGGGTGAACGCGACGCCGCCGTGGGCCATGAGCCGGTCCTGATTCCACGAGAGTTCCTCGCGCATTTCGAGTCGCCCCTCGGCGTGTCCGTCCGCCGCTTCCGTCACCTCGACCCCGAGGAGGTCGGCGAACGGCATTCCTTCGAAGAACGCTTCGATGTCCATACCACGATTGCACACGGGAAGTAATTAAATGTGCTTGGGGCGACCCTCTCCAGTATGCACGTTTCCGACGACGACGGCATTCGGACGATAACCTTCGACCGCCCCGAGGTTCGAAACGCCTTCACGCCCGAGGCGGCCGGCGAACTCGCCGAAATCCTCGCCGAGAGCGACCCGAAGAAACACGACGCGGTCGTGTTGACGGGCGAAGGCAAGGCGTTCAGCGCGGGCGGCGACATCGAGTCGATGGCCGAGCGCGAGGAGAACGTCCGAGAAGCTTACGAACGCGTCCGCGACACGCTCTCGCGCGTGGTGGAAGAAGTCCTCACCGCGCCCGTTCCGGTCGTGGCGAAGGTCAACGGCGACGCGGTCGGTGCGGGGATGGCGCTCGTCACGGCGGCGGACTTCGCCTACGCCGCCGAATCCGCGCGATTCGCGGCGTCGTTCATCAACGTCGGTCTCATCCCCGACATGGGTGGGACGTTCATCCTCCCGCGACTCGTCGGTCTACGGAAGGCGAAGGAACTCGCCTTCACCGGCCAGCTAATCTCGGCCGAGGAGGCGGCCGAGTTGGACATCGTGAACGGTGCCGTCTCCGAGGAGCAACTCGACATCCGCGTCGAGGAACTGACGAGCCAACTGGCCGACCAGCCGACCCACACCATCGCGCTCGGCAAGCAGGCGCTTCACGAGAACCTGGGCAAGGACTGGCGCGAAGCGCTCGACTACGAGACGATGGTCCAATCGCAGGCCTACGACATGCCCGCCCACATGGAGGGCGTCACGGCGTTTTTGGAAGGTCGGGAACCCGACTTCGAGTGAACCGCCCCGGAAGGGTTCCTCGTAGTCGGTGGATCGACCGGACTTATTATTTTTACCTGTCAATTTCCCGTGATGGGGTGTCGAACGTCGAACTGATAAACTTCATTTCGCTCTATAGAATTCCTCTATCTCGACCATCACAGTTTCGGAGGATAGGCTAGTTTCGGGTCGAATCTCCGCTGGTTCGGGGTCCATCACCCTACGAAGTGCTCGATTTCTGCTATTCTGAAGTAGATGATCGAGCGAGCATGAGAAATTGCGCGGATTTTGGTGCTCCTACAGAGTGTCGCCACTCCCAAGCGGCGAACCCGGAGGGGAATCGGTCGCTCAGTCAGGTGGGGTCGATGCCGAGACGACGATTTCGACGCATTCACCCGCAGTTAACACAGGCGCGTAGTCCATCTCACCGGTCTTGACGAGCTCACGGACGGCGTCATCAAAACGCTCACGCCACATCCACGAGAGCACAGACGGGCCCGGCGTCTTTTCGAGATCAAACTCGTCGGCCAGCTCGGGATACTGGTCGATACGTTGGTAACTCTCAGCAGTGATCTCGCGGTAAATGAAGCTGCGCGGAGCATCCCTCTGAACGAATATGGGGGGCGGATGCCATGCTGGATTGGAGTCGTCCAGGGTTTCGATCGAACTGATACCTGACCGATGGCTGTGACGAGGGACGTTCCATGGCGCGGTACGTGTCTTCAATCTCGATACCGACGCTATACGCGTCAGCCAGCCGCCGTTCCCGTTCGAGGGTATCTCGGTGAGACTTGGGCATAGCGACCCTTCGATATTGACGCTGTTATGAGGGTGTCATAGAAAGAGTCCCAACCCCCATAGTAGATGGTCGAATCGTTAGATGCAGCTAGCGTACGTATCGCGAGCGCAGGAAAAGGTCGCAGTCGAACTTAGCAAAGACTCGCTGCCTAACCTCACGGGACAATTTGTGTTTGGCAAGTACGGAGGACTGACCAAATTATATACGCCTTTGTCTCCTGCCCCTGACATGGTCGAGATATCGAATCTTCTCGCGTTCGTTTCCGCCGCATTGGTCCTCGTCGTGGCTCCCGGTCCGGATTCGATCTACGTGCTGACGCAGAGCCTCAAGAGCGGGCGGCTAGCTGGACTGAGCGCTGGCTTCGGCGTGGCGAGCGGCGTCCTCGTTCATACGACGGCGGCCGTTCTCGGTCTCGCCGCCCTCCTCAGAACGAGCGCGCTTGCGTACACCGTCGTGAAGTACGTCGGCGTCCTCTACTTGCTCTACCTCGGCGTCCAAATGTTCCGGAGCGACGACGAGTTCGACGTTGATGTCGAGGCACTCGACGGCGAGCGCTCTCCCGTGGAAGCGTACAAGAAGGCGGTCGTCGTGAACGTCTCGAACCCGAAGGTGGCGATGTTCGTCTTGGCGTTCTTCCCCCAGTTCATCCCGGCGCGGGCGAACGTCACCGTCAGATGGTACTGCTCGGTGTCCTGTATGCCGCGTTGAGTCTCGCGTACCTCTGTGGCGTCACCCTGTTCGCCGCGCAGGTCCGCCACCACCTGCTCGATTCAGCGCTCGCCCGGAAAGCAGTTCAGTACGCCAGCGGCAGCGTGATCCTCGGATTCGGTGCGAAACTCGCGCTCGAAAAGCGTCCGACACACTGAAACACAGTAGCACAACTGACCCACCCTCCGAATTGAGCCGTGGCAAAGACGCAGAGTTCTCGGTGGAAACTCTGTGGCCGTGTTGTATTCTCGTTCCCCGCGGCGATTTCCATGGGTTCGAGTGGGTTGACGGGGAATAACGGGCTTACTCAATGGCCATCGATCTCACTTGAGGTCGTTGGTGGATCGTGCCTCTGACACAGTAAGTTTGGGGAGCTGTTGGGTAATCATCTCCCGGTCTGGCTCGTACTGCGGTGGAAGTTGTAACGATGTCCCCAGGTTCGATCGATCTTCGTCAACCGTAAACCCAGGATCGTCGGTTGCGATCTCGAACAGGATACCGCCCGGTTCCCGGAAGTAAACCGACTCGAAGTAACGGCGGTCTTTGATCCAGGTCGGCTCTAGCCCTGCGTCCATTAGTCGGTCATGCCACTCGGAGAGCGTACGTTCGCCGGTACGGAACGCGACGTGATGGACCGTTCCGATTCCTTCCCGTCCGTACGACGCTTCGACGTCTAGAAGATCGACAATCGTAGCGGACGATCCCGGTGCACGATACCGGACACGATCACCCTCCTGGTCAATTAACGAAAAGCCCAGCACTTCTAGCGTCGCCGCAGTGTGGAAGACGCTCGCCGATAGCAGCGTGACGCTGTGAAGGCCACGGAGCGCGTATTCTGAGGGAATCGATTCCGTCACCGGGGGCAAGTCGGTGTCGTGTTCGACAACCTCCAGTGGCTGGCCATCTTGGTCGCGGAACTTGAGTACGGTTTCGCCGAAACGCTCGCTGGACTCTTCGACATCTACGCCACGACTATCGAGTCGGTCGTACCAGTACTGCGCGGCGCGGATCGGAATCGTAAATGCCGTCGAAGAGGGCTGCGGCTGACCAATTCGACCCTCCGTGCCCCGTTGGTAGGGGAAGAAGGTGATGAGCGACCCCGGCGAGCCACTGTCGTCCCCGTAGTAGAGGTGGTACATGAACTTATCATCGAAGCTCACCGTTTGCTTGACGAGCCGAAACCCGAGGATATCGGTGTAAAAGGCTGCGTTTTCTTGGGGGGCTCCTGCGATCGCTGAGACGTGGTGAAGACCCGGGGTGGATTCGCTCATGATGTGTCGTGTATTCTCAGTTGTGACGTTAGTGTAGCTTGGACTGATGACGAGGGCAGCTCAATTACGCCGGTCTACTACGGCGGATGGCGGCTGGCTTACTCCACGAGGCTGGCGACCATCCCCGAGACATGGTCGATCTCGTCTTGGTCGATGCCGTGCCCCATCCCTTCGTAGAGGCGCTTGGTTACGTCACCGTCCCGCTGCTCGAAGATTGTCGCCGACTCGTGAACCCGCTCTTCGGGAATGTGCGGGTCGACGTCGCTGCAACCGAGGAACACGGGAGTTCCTTCGAGGTCACCCTCGTAGTCGCCTTGATCGACGGTGTCACCGATGAGGCCGCCGCTCAATACTGCAAGCCCACCGTATTGCCGGGGATTTCGCGCGACGTACTCGCTGGCCAGACATGCACCCTGGGAGAATCCCAGCACCATGACCCGCTCGATCGGAATACCTGCGGCAGTGGCCTCGGCCACGGCGTCGTCGATGGCCTGTAATCCCGACGTGCGACCGGGTTCGTTCGCTTCGACGGGCGCGGTGAACGCGTTCGGGTACCACGTGTTGCGGGCCGCCTGGGGCGCGAGATACGCGACCCCATGCTGGTGGAATTCATCGGCCATCTGGACGATACTCTGGGCGGTCGCTCCTCGTCCGTGGACGAGTACGAGAGCAGCCTCAGCGACATCGAGGGGTGCGCCCGCGGTCACGAGGGGCTGATCTTGATGTGGGCCGGTCATATTAGTTTACTACCGCGCCGGAGACACTTATCTCAGAGAGTCGCTCTTCGAGCCGTTCGCGTTCGTTCTCTAGCCACGGCGGCAGTTTTAATTCCGTTCCGAGCTCCGCCTCGGATTCGTCACGGGCGAATCCCGGCCCGTCGGTGGCGATCTCGAAGAGGACGCCCCCGGGTTCCCGGAAGTAGATCGATTTGAAGTACTGCCGATCCTTCTGTGGCGTGACTCGGAGTCCGCTGTCGTTAAGCTGCTCGCGCCACTCTAGTTGCGTCTCCTCATCGGGCGCACGGAACGCCACGTGGTGGACGGTGCCGACGCCCTGTCGTCCCTGCGGTGCGTCCGAGCGGTCACGAACGTCAACGATCACCGCATTATCACCGGGCGCGCTATACCGCGTCCGATCACCGGTCTTCTCGACTAGTTCGTATCCCAGGATGTCGAGGATCTGTCCCGTTTGCCCGGGGCTGAGCGACTCAAGCGTAACGCTGTGGAACCCGCGAATCGCGTGTTCCGCAGGAACCGGACCGTCTGCCCACGGTTCGATGTCGGTCGTGTCCGTCACGAGTTCGAGCGGCTGACCGTCGTGATCCCGGAACGGGACGACGGTTTCGTCGAATCTAGTTCGAGTTGAGTCGACCTCGATGTCATGGGACTCTAGACGGTCTATCCAGTACTCGACCGATCCCTTGGGAATGACGAATGCAGTCGAACTCGCTTGGCCACGGCCGACGCTGCCGGGATGACCGTTCTCGAAGGGGAAGAACGTTAGAATCGTTCCGGGGGTTCCCACCTCGTCCCCGTAGTAGAGGTGGTAGGTGTACTTATCGTCGAAGTTGACAGTCTTCTTGACGAGACGCAGTCCGAGGACCTCGGTATAGAAGTCCACGTTCTGCTGGGGGTCGCTTGCGATGGACGTCACGTGGTGGATTCCAGTTGTGTTGACCATGTTGGTTAGAGAGGTGCCCGCGTGTGTTTACAGGCCGATACCGAGGCCGACTGCCCAACTCTGGGTAGCCAGCGCGCCGATGGCGAGCGCACCGCCTGCCATGACGACGTTCTTCAGGAAGGACGTCATCTCGTCCTGCTGCTGGTCCTCGTCAACGGCCCAGAAGTCGTGCATCATGAGCGCGGAGACGATGAGGAAGCCAGCGACTGCGAGCGCGCTCACTAATGGGAACACACCTACGATGATGCCGAGTCCACCCAGAACGAGCACTGCCCCTGACGCCACAACCGACAGTTTCGGCGCTGGGAGGCCCTTGAACTCGGCGTAGCCGGTCATCTGATCGAGTTGAAGGAAGTGGTTCAATCCCATGAACGCGATCACTCCACCGAAGAGGAGGCGTGCGACCGAGAGCAGGACGCTTTCGATTCCGGTAGCCACCATTACACGTGCACCTCCGTGATGAGCATGGTTCGGTCAACGACTGCGATCCGCGCATTCGATTCCGCTTGGATAGCTGATTTCATTACGTTACCTACTTCGCTCCCGAACCCATATGTACTCTCGGCAACATAGGTGATAGTAGATAACACCGATGTCATCGACAGATCCACAGACTGAGAATACGCACGAAGACGGGAACCCGAACGCGTGTTCGGTCGTCGAAGCCGTGAACGAGATCGGGTCCGAGTGGCGACTGCTCGTCCTCCACGATCTCGTCGATGCAGACGAGAAGCGTTTCAACGAACTCAAGCGATCGACGGATGCTAGTTCTCGAACGCTCTCGCGCGTCCTCGACGATCTCGAAGAGGCAGGACTCATCGAGCGACGCGTCGAGGACAAACCGATCGCCACCTACTACTCGCTTACCGAAAGCGGAGCGTCACTGTGTCCCGTGTTCAACGAACTCGAAACCTGGGCGGACGAGTATCTGTAGTTCGATACGAGGTCTTCCCGCGTAATATTGTTGGAGAATCGAGTGGACACAGTCCAGAGTCGAACGCACTTCGTCGGAGTATAAGACACCGGTGAATCGCGGTCAGGACATGAGGTTGAGGATGTCACGTGCTTGGTCAGGAGTCGCAACCTCCCGTCCGAGTTCGTTTGCGATACGAACGACTCGTTCGACCAGTTGCGCGTTGCTCGTCGCAAGCTCCCCCTTGCGATAGTAGACGTTGTCCTCTAGGCCGACACGGACGTGTCCACCAAGCACGAGTCCCATCGACGTGAACGGTAGTTGATGCCGTCCAAATGCGAGCGTGTTGAAGAGTACGCCGTCCGGGAGATTGGAGATGGAGTTCAGAAGGTTACGCGGCCGAGGTCGCGTAAGTGTACCGCCGCCAAAAATGAGGGTGGCGTACACCGGGCAGGCGAGTTCGCGCCGCTCTAGTAGGCCGTGAACCTCGTTGATATGGCCGTCATTGAACACTTCCATCTCCGGTTTGATCCCGCGGTCACGCATCTCCTCATGCAGTGCATCAACCATGCTACGCGTGTTCTCGCTGGTCAAGTGGTCGTACCGGTTGAGTGGGCCCATGTCCAATGACGCCATCTCCGGCGGCGGATCGGTGCGCAGGGGGAGGTGTCGATCTTCATCAGGCGCGCCCGTCCCTCCTGTCGAGTGCTGGATAATCAGATCATTGGCGTGACGGCGCACGGCGTCATCGATCTCCTGGAACCGTTCAGTGGCGAAGCTGCGTTCACCGTTGGGTCGGCGTGCGTGGAGGTGCACTACGGCGCCCCCGGCTTCCTCTACTGCAGCGGCAGCCCGGCCAATCTCTTCGGGAGTTTCTGGGAGATTCGGATTCGCTTCCTTTCCGTGGACGCCGCCCGTCAGTGCCGCCGTGATAATCAGCGGATCGCCAGCGAGGTAGTCCTGGTAACTCACGGCTGCGCCTCTCCAGTGTGCTCGCGGTAGATTTCGCAATGCTCCCCGTGGTTGAGGTCGTAGCGATCGTTGCAGATGTCTGCTCGCATCGCCTGAACGTACCGCTCGGCGGCAGTACAGTACGCCCGTTCGTGGTCGAATTGCTTACCGTCAGATTCGCGCCGGTACTCCAGATACGGACAGACCATGATTGCCCTTCTCGGAGGAGCTGAATAACAGTTAGGCGACATCCTCGTCTGGTAGTTACCCTTGTATCACTTGATCACGTGTCCGTTCGGACAATCCCCTTCTGCATTCACTTCTTAGGGATGCACACGATGACGTTGACCACGCTCGGCCTTCATCACGTGACTGCGACCGCTGGCGATCCACAACGCAACGCCGAGTTTTACGTCGATACACTCGGTCTGCGGTTCGTTAAGCGAACGGTCAACCACGACGACTCGCAAGCGTACCACTTCTACTTCGGCGACCGATGTCGAAGAACAGGAACGCTGGCGAGAGGCGTTTGTCGATCAGGGCCTGAAGGTGACCGAGATCATCGGCCGGAAGTACTTCCAGTCGATTTACTCCCGGGAACCGGGCGGCGTCCTCTTCGAGATAGCGACAACAGGGGCCGGATTCACCGTCGATGAGAGCCTCGACGAACTCGGGTCGAGCCTGACCCTTCCAGAATGGCTGAGGAGGAAAGTGAACGGATTGAGGAACAGCTCCCTGAGTTCGATCCAGAGACGGTCGGCTCCGGCGGGGACTGACGTGGCCCGCGACGAACTCGAAATAGCGGTGGTATACTACGGGCCTCAGAATGGGCGTCGCCGGAATTTTCGTCGCGCTCCTCAATCTCCTTCTTCCCGGATAACGCATCGTAGGGAGATGCGATGGGCCTGCAGGAACCCACTCAAAAAAATCATCAATCGACAGTAATCTAGCTGAAGTCACTACAGACCGGAATTCCCATCGTATCGTAGTCGCTCATCGCCGCGAGCGTCTCCGGAACTTCGTCGATAGAGATGGTTTCCGAGACGAGTTCGGTCGGGTCGAGTTTCCCGGTCTTGATCATATCCAACATCTCGGAGTACCGGGACGGTTGGAGACCGAGCGAACCGCGGAAATCGATCTCTTTCGCCACGAATTCGTCGGTCGGCAGCGCCACCTTACCGGCTTCTTCGGAAGTGGTCAGTCCAACCTGAACGTGTCGTCCGCCTTTCTTGAGCGAGTTCACCGCGTTCAGACACGTCGTCTCGATTCCCAACGCATCGACCGAACAGTCGGCACCGCCGTTCGTGATGTCCCGAACTTCCTTTGCGGCGTCGTCGACTTCGCTCGCGTTTACGGTTTCGACCGCGCCGAGGCTCTCCGCTTTGTCGAGTTTCTCGTCGAAGAGGTCGACTCCGATGACGTTCGCACCGAGCGCGTTCGCGATGTGAACGGCCGAGAGTCCGATACCACCGAGGCCGTGAACGACGACATTCTCACCGTTGCCGACATCGCCGCGGTGTGCCATCGCATGATACGACGTCATGAACCGACAGCCGATTCCGGCGGCCGTATCGGGGTGGATGCTATCGGGCAGTGGGACGGCGTTGATGTCCGCGTGTGGAACGTGAACTTCTTCGGCGAACGCACCCGGGGCTTCGTTCATGAAGCCGAGGCCGACGTGGTTCTCACAGATGTTCTCGTGCCCGTTCCGGCACAGGTCACATTTTCCGCAGGCGAAATTGAAGGGGATCGCGATATGGTCGCCTTCCGAGACGCTCTCGACGTCTTCGCCCACTTCGACGACGGTACCACACGGCTCGTGGCCGAGGATATGCGGCGGGTCCGGACGGTAGCCGAACCAGTCCCAATCCCCTTGCCAACAGTGCCAGTCACTTCGACAGACTCCACACCCGTTGACCTCCGCGACGATGCCGTGTGATTCGGGTTCCGGTCGTTCGACGTCCTGTACTTGCAGCGGTTCTTGGAATTCCTCGAGTACTACGGCTCGCATTGCAAGTCATTGTTTATCATTATATTATAAATATTTGGCGGTGATTCCGATTTTTGGTGGAAATCATAATGCTAATCCTTCGTATTGGGTTTATATGTAACTACTTATGAGAAACAATTATTAAGCGCGACGAGAGAATCACTGTCGCAATGTCGACGGACTCACAACCACCGACCGACACGAAAACCGAGATCAAACGGCGACACCAGGAGGCCGCCGAAGAACACATCCCGTCTCAGCCGGGTCAGCTCTATATCGGGGGCGAGTGGGTCGATAGCGAATCCGGCCAAACGTTCCAAACGCGCGACCCGACGACGGGCGACGTCCTCGCGGAAGTGCAAGCCGGTAATGCGACGGATATCGACCATGCGGTCGAAGCCGCTTGGGAAGCCTACGATACGCGTTGGTCCGACTACTCGGCGGCGGATCGACAGGGTGTTCTCAGTGAAATCGCGGACCGGGTGGAAGCCCGGAAGGAGGAGTTCGCGACGATCGAATCGCTCGACAACGGAAAACCGATTTCGGAGGCGCGAATCGACCTCGACCTCGTCATCGACCACTTCCGTTACTTCGGGGGTGCCGCCAGGATAAACAGCGGGAAAACGATTCCCAGCGACGGCGACCATCAAATTCAGACGCTCCGGGAACCGTACGGTGTGGTCGGCCAGATTATCCCCTGGAACTTCCCGCTCCTGATGGCCGCCTGGAAACTGGCACCGGCCCTCGCCGCCGGGAACGCCGTCGTCCTGAAGCCCGCCGAGCAGACGCCGCTCTCGGTTCTAGAACTCATGCGCGAAGTCGACGACGTCCTTCCCGACGGCGTCGTCAACGTCGTTACCGGTTTCGGTTCCGAAGCGGGCGAACCGTTGTCGTGTCACGACGACATCCGAAAAGTCGCGTTCACCGGGTCGACGGAGGTCGGCCGTGGTGTGATGAAGAACGCTGCCGAGAATATCACGGACGTCACGCTGGAACTCGGCGGCAAAAGTCCCGTCGTCGTGTTCCCGGACGCGGACATCCAGAAGGCCGCCCAGGTCGCCCGAATCGGGATGTTCCACAACACCGGCGAGTGTTGCTGTGCGGGAACGCGTATTTTCGTTCACGAGGACGTCAGCGACGAATTCCTCGACGCGTTCGTCGAAGAGGTCGAAAACCTGACCATGGGAGATCCGCTCCTCGATGAGACGACGCTCGGCCCGAAGGTAACCAGTGATCAGGCCGAACGAACGCTGGATTACATCAAAGAGGCACGCAAGACCGGCGCGGACATCGCGACGGGTGGCGATGCTCCCGACGACGAGGCACTCAGTGACGGGTGTTTCGTCTCGCCGACGGTTCTCACCGATATCGACCACGAGAGCCGACCGGTACAGGAGGAGATTTTCGGTCCCGTCGAGACGATTTTCGAATGGTCGTCCTACGACGAGATGATCGAGTTGGCCAACGACGTCGATTACGGACTCGCGGCGGGCGTGATCACCGATGACTTGAACCAGGCCTACAGGACTGCCGAAGACATCGAAGCCGGGAATATCTGGGTGAACACCTACAACGAATTCCCCGCCGGGCAACCGTTTGGAGGATACAAACAGTCCGGCATCGGCCGAGAGACTGCGTTCGAAGCGATAGAGCACTACACGCAGACGAAGACGATCAATATCGCTCTCGATTAGGGATCATCGACTCCCGGTCTCCCGATGGCGATCCGCTCTCAGATAGCCACCGATCTTTTTCCCGAGTCGGGAGACGATCACGCCTTACCGACCGGACGGCGACAGCGGGACAGATGGGTAAAACCCGGCAGGGAAGCCCGAACGGGCCGAAATAGTGAAAAGACATTTAATCCGGAAACCCCATAGTCCTAATAAGACCATGCCTTCTGACATTGAGGAAATCGACGATATTTCTGCTCGGGATATCGCTATTCTCAAAGCCCGTATCGAGCATCCAACCGCTTCCGTGCGTGAGCTAAAGGAACGGTTGGAGGACCAGTACGGGATCTCGCTGTCGCACAATCGTGTGAACGATATTCTTCGTGATCTAAGCGACAAGGACGTTTTTCGGCAGGTTTCCCTATTGAACGAAAGCTTTTTCGAGTACCATCTTTTTCAGATCGCGTTCCATTATCCTAACTTCGAAGACCGATGGGAGGAGTGTTACGACGATTTGATGAACGATCCTCACGTCTTGATGTTCTTCAACGCGGACGATTATCACCACTGGCAGTTTATCGCTCGCTTCCGAAAACACGAGAAAAGCGAGACCTGGAAGCACGAGTTTTTCAAGAAGCATGGCGATCTGATCGCACAGTTCGATTCGAGTTCCCTCCCCGAGATACACAAATTCCGCGACGATACGCAAGTACTCGAACGGATACTTCAGGAAACAGCAGAAGGTCGGAAGTTCATGGAAAACGAGGACGGGAAAACGGAGGACGGCGGGGAGGACTTCGACGACGACACGGATCGAGTCGTCGCCACTGACGGCGGTGCAGACGACTGATTCCGGGAACGGCGTTTCCGGCTGTGCTCTGTATTTCCGTTATCTACTTTTTCGGTTGCACCCTGTATTTCCGTTATCTACTCGTTCGTGATCGATGCGTTTGGAACGACCGGTTGGGGGACGAACGGTGTATCGAGAGATAGCGGCGTTCGCGCTTGTCGCCCCTCACATCGACAAAATAGTTATGTAGAACCGTCAAAGATATAGTTAGTAGCCCTTCGAGCAATGTCAACACATTCTAATACATCTTCAAATCGAAAGCGGGTCATCAAACAACGACATCGAGAAGTCGCAAATGACCTCCTTCCGTACTACACTGCTCGACTCTACATCGGAGGGGACTGGGTCGACAGTACGTCCGGACAGACGCTCCAAACGCGCGATCCAACGACGGGAGACGTCCTCGCCGAAGTGCAAGCCGGGAACGAAGCCGACGTCGACGTGCGGTCGAAGCCGCCTGGGACGCGTACGACGATCATTGGTCCGCGTGTTCGCCAGCGGACCGCCAACGAACGCTGACCGAAATCGCGGATCGTATCGAGGCCCGAAAGGACGACTTTGCACGTCTCGAATCGCTCGATAACGGAAAACCGATCACGGAATCGCGCGACGATATCGAGTTGGTCGTCGATCATTTTCGATACTTCGCCGGTGCTGCTCGTCTCTCGGAAGGAAAAACGATTCCGACGGACGGTAGCAACCACGTTCAGACGATCAAAGAGCCCTACGGGGTAGTCGGACAAATCACACCGTGGAATTTCCCGCTGCTGATGGCCGCGTGGAAGTTAGCTCCGGCCCTCGCCGCCGGGAATACGGTGGTGTTAAAACCGGCTGAGCAGACCCCGTTGACGATAATCGAGTTCCTCCGGGAAACGGAGGGAGTCCTGCCGCCGGGTGTCGTCAACCTCGTTACTGGGTACGGTGCCGAAGCAGGCGCTCCCCTCGTGAGTCACGACGACGTTCGAAAAATCGCGTTTACGGGATCGACGGAAGTCGGTCACGGGGTGATGAAGAACACCGCCAACACGATTACCGACCTCACGTTGGAACTCGGCGGGAAGAGTCCCGTAATCGTGTTTCCGGATGCCGATATAGAAAGAGCGGTACGGATCACGACGAAGGCGCTGTTTTTCAACGCGGGAGAGTGCTGTTGTGCCGGAACCCGGTTACTGATCCACGAAGGAATCTACGACCGATTTCTTCCCGCATTCGTGGAGAACGTAGAGAATCTCACCGTCGGAGACCCGCTTCGTGAGGAAACGGAATTGGGCCCGAAAGTGTCGCAGGCGGAGTTGGAGCGAACGATGCGATACATCGTATGTGCACGGGAGGCCGATGCGGACGTTCTAACCGGCGGGGATGCTCCGAGCGATGACGCACTCGCTGATGGAAATTTCGTCGCACCGACCGTGATTTCGGGTCTCGATCACGAAAGCAGGGTCGCACAGGAGGAGATTTTCGGCCCTGTCGAGGCAGTGTTCCAGTGGTCTTCCTACGATACCATGATCGAATTGGCGAACGACACGCAGTTCGGTCTCGCTGCGGGAATCATCACGAGCGATCTGGATCGTGCCTATAAGACGGCACGCGATATCGAAGCGGGTAATATCTGGGTGAACACCTACAACGAATTTCAAGCCGGACAGCCGTTCGGGGGCTACAAGCAATCTGGAACCGGTCGTGAGACTGCGTTTGAAACCCTCGATGAGTATACCCAAACCAAGAGCATCAACGTCGGGTTCGAGTGAAAACTCTCGGTGATCAGTTCCTTTCTTTCAAGTGTGACGACGCGGGTTCGCGCAGTACGCGAACCGGTGGTGTATCGATATTACGAGGTCCTTTTGCTTATCGGAGGTGCCGAAGCAACTCTTCGGTTACTTCCTCGCGTTCGTGATGCACCCAATGAGACGTGTCAGGGAACACCCGTAGCCGACCGTTTTCACAGTACTCGACACTCTTTTGAGCCATCGAAGGGAGGAGTGCGATGTCGTCTTCGCCCCAACAGATCAGCGTCGGCTGTGTAACGGTGTCGCGTGATGGGCGTTCCGAACGACGGAACCCACGGTACCAGTTTACCCGTGGAGCAACGCCGGTGTGTCGCCACGCCGCCCGGTAGTGACGGATCGTTTCTTCGTCGAACGTCCCCGGCTTCGAAGTTATCGTGAGCGAATCGACCATGTTGTCCATCTCGTTCCGACTCAGCATCCACTCGGGGAGTTTCGGTACCTGATAGAACCAAACGTACCAACTCCGGACGATCTGCTGGGGGCTAGATCGGAGGACGTTTCGATACACCGTCGGATGTGGGACGTTCATGATCCCGAGTCGATCGACGATTGACGGCTCACGGAGTGCTACGTTCCAGGCGACGAACGCGCCGAAGTCGTGTCCGACGATGTGCGCCGACTCCCGGCCCTCGCTGCGGATTAATTCGCAGACATCGGACGACAGTTCCGATTGCCGATAGGCATCGATTCCGTTCGGCGCCTCACTCAGATTGCACCCCCGCTGGTCCGGTACGACCACGCGGAAACCGGCTTCGACGAGCGAATCGATCTGGTTGCGCCAGCCGTACCAGAAGTCGGGATGCCCGTGCAGTAGGACGACCAGCGGGGCCTCTGGGTCGCCCGCGGTCACGACGTGTAACCGGACGCCGTTGACGGTGCGATAGGTCGATTCGATATCGTGATCGGCGAGCAACGATGCATCAGTGGTCGGGTGTGTTTTCGTCTCCATCATCAGTTTTGGCTCGAATTACAACCGGGTTCAGTAGTTGAGGGCAGTTCCGAGGATTCAACCGGGGATACGTGAGAACAAACTCCGTGACCGAATATCGCTGCTGCCGCAGTCGGAGGGCTGTTTATAAACCTCGCCAGTGAGCTTCAGAGACGACCTTCGCAAAAAAGGGTCTCAAACGAAGTACCGGATGGATCCAGTACACGAGTAGAGACCCATTCGACGCAACGTCAGCGAACGATTTCGTTAAACACGCGCTCTTCGACTTTTCGAAGGTGTTCGCTCGCCGTCGTCGGACCGATTCCGACAACTTCGGCGATGTCCGCAAGTGTCGCTTGGCGAGGAACGTTGTAATATCCCAGATCGACCGCTACCTCTAGCACTTCCTCCTGTCGGGGCGTGAACATCCTGCTGAACGATGACTCGTCGGGGTGATACTCGCCCATCTCAAGGATTTCGAACGAGAGCGCATCTCCTTCGTCGACATCGTCGAACAACTGCTGAAACGTCTCGTCGGTCCCCAAGCACGTCATCTTGAGGGCACCGGTGGCAGTGAAACGGATCGGCGTGTCGATCACCAAGTGTGAATCCCGTTGTAATTCCAGCGCCCGACGAGTCCTCTCCGTCGGTTCGAATCGACTCACGGCTACCCACCGTTCGTCCCCGGAGGTGAGATAATCGGCGACATGCGGGGAATCCTCCATAATTTGCTTGTAGCGTTCCTGATCGCCGCTCGCCTCGGCAAACAACAGCACGGTATCGTCGGCGAGAAGTTCGACGTGATGAACGGCCCTCCGCTCGATAGACGGTTCGTTCGTCAACTGCTTCCCAAGCGGATGGAATGCACTCCCTCCGTTTGGCTCGACCAGAACCCTAAGATAACGCATACGATGAGTTGGCGGGCGGGAGCTTAAAATCGTGGATGATCTACATTTCGAGACCGAATCGATTAGAACGGATGTGCGTCGTTTCGGGAATTGCGCCCGTAGAACGCACGTTTCGGTCCGTCCGGATTCGTACTCGTGTCCCATCGTTCGTTAGTCCAGTCACAGCGTAGGGTCCGAGACGTACTCTCGTCGGTGGTGGACGAGTAGAAATACCGTCAACGCTAAATACCAACCGAACGTTCGGTCGGTCGATGAGCGAAAAATCGAACGAGGTCCAATTGGAACGACCACCGGCGACGCTCAGCACCGAGGACGCCCGACTCGAACCGTCCGAGTGGTACCAAGAGATGCGCGACGAGACACCGGTTCGTTTCGACCCGGACCGCGGTGTGTGGGACGTGTTCAGATACGACGACGTACGGTACGTCCTGAAGCAATACGACCTGTTTTCGTCGAACCCGATGGGGAGTCGATCCGAGGACGATGTCGAACGTGACCAGTCCACCAGTTCGCCGGAAACCATGAGCGAATCGGAGCGTGGTGCGTTCGCCGAAATGTTGATTTCGACCGATCCGCCGAAGCACGAACGAATCCGGTCGGTCGTCAACGAACACTTTCAGGCCGACGCGATACGGTCGTATCGTCCACGAGTCGAAGCCATCGCGGACGAACTCGTCTCCGACCTCGAACTGGGGCGAATCGACCTCGTCGAATCGTTCTCCTATCCGTTCCCCGTCGATGTCATCGCGGGCGTGTTGGGCGTTCCACGCGAGGACCGGGCGACGTTCAAACAGTGGTCCGATACGATCACGGGTGCGGCGGACGCATCGATGGACGGCGGGTTGACCCGAGAGGAGGCCGTGATGCGGATGAGCGACTACTTTCAAACGCTTCTCGTGGACCGACGCGAAAATCCGCGAGACGACCTGTTGACCGTCATCGCAACCGCAGGGTCGGAGGAATCCGGGCTGAGCCACCCCGAAATGATCTCCCTGTGCATCCTCCTCCTGATCGCGGGGAACGTTACCACGACGAACCTCCTGACGAACGCCATCTGGTGTTTCCACGAACACGGCCTATTGGACGACGTTCAGAACGGGGAGATTCCACTCGATTCGGCCATCGAAGAGGTGCTTCGCTACCGCTCGCCGGTCCAACGACAAGAACGTGTCGCACTGCAGGACGTCGAACTCGGAGGGAAGACCATCGAGGAAGGCGATTACGTCGTCGCGTGGATCGGTGCCGCGAATCGCGACGAACGGAAATTCGACTCGCCGGAGACGTTCGATCCCACCCGACGGCCGAACAGTCATCTCGCGTTCGGGCAAGGAATCCACTACTGTCTCGGTGCACCGCTCGCGCGCCTCGAAGCGGAGGTCGGGTTTAGGACTCTGTTCGACCGATTCGATATCGCTGACGTCGATACGACCGATCTCTGCCCGTTGGGGTCGGTTGAGATTTACGGTTCGAAGCGGCTTCCGGTGACGCTCGAATAGCGCCGTCCGGTCGAAGGCCAATCGCTCTTTTGTGGCCCCAATTCACTCGACCAACGACTGGTCGATGAGCCGATAGGCGTCCTCGCGGACGGATTCGAGGTCCGCATCGTCCGTCGTCATCCGTCTGAAAAATCCGCCGAGCGCGAGCGTGTATACTGTCTTCGCTGTCCGCTCCGGATCCACTTCGCGGATAGTCCCCTCCTCGACCGCTTCCGCGATGTCCGAGGCGAGCTGATCCTCGAACATCTGATCGATCCGACCGATACGGTCCCGGTACTCCGTGTCGTGTACCGCTTGTGCTCGAATGTCGATGAGCGCCGTGAGCGGGTCCTCCCGCTCTGAGTCGATGCCGGGACCCTCCTCGTTATCCTCGGTGATTTTGGGTGGGAGTCGTCCGACCAACAGTCGGTCAACGAGCACGCGAATTCGATCCAGCGGATCCGTGATATCCAATCGAATCGCTCGCTCGTCGATTTGTGACAGCATCGATTCGAGAAAGGCCAGCATGAGGTCCTCCTTATTTTCGAAGTGATGATAGATCGTCGCCTTACTCACGTCGGCCTCGTCGGCGATTCGTTGTATCGAGAGACCGCTGTAACCGTCCTCTCGGAGCGCGTAATAGACCGCTTGTAGGATACGTTCGCGCCCGTTCGTCGGCTCTTCGTCGTTCCAGAAATCGATTGCCATGCGTTTCTACCGAACGTTCGGTTGGAGTTTGTATCAGTGTATCGGTCATCGACGAGCCAACCGAACGTTCGTTCGGGAAAATCACAACGCATAAATACTAACCGAACGTTCGGTTGGCCGATGGAAACGACGAAATCGTCCCCCTATCCGGGGACCCGTTGCGGTAACATGGGAGGAACGAAACCATGAGCGAACCCGAAAACGCGGCCGGGATAACGGATTGGGCTAAAAACTCGCGCTCGTCGGGTTGGCCCTCTCGATGTTGCTCGGGTCGATCGACCAAACTATCGTCGCCACCTCACTTCCGTCGATATCGACCGACCTCGGCTCGCTCGACCAACTGTTCTGGGTCTGACCGCGTACCTCGTCACGTCAACGGCGGTCACACCCCTGTACGGAAAGCTCTCGGACATCTACGGCCGTCGTCGACTCATGCAAACGGCGATACTAATCTTCCTCGCCGGGTCCATACTGTCCGGGTTCTCACAGTCGATGCTCCAACTCGCGCTGTTCCGCGGGCTTCAGGGAGTCGGCGGTGGGGGACTCATGGCGATGGCGATAGCGGGTATCGGCGACATCTTCACCCCCCGCGAGCGCGGCAAGTACGTGAGTTACCTCCAACTCGTCAACGGTGCCGCGCTCATTGGCGGCCCATTGCTCGGCGGCTATCTCACCGACCAGTTCACGTGGCGGTGGATTTTCTACATCAACCTCCCCCTCGGAGTCCTCGCGTTGGTGTTCGTCCAACTAGCGTTCGACGTCCCCGTCCCGGACGAAAGCCATCGGATCGACTACGAGGGTGCCACACTCATCGTCATCGCCGTCTCCGCGCTCGTCGCGTTCACGTCGTGGGGCGGCGACCGGTACGCGTGGGGGTCGTGGCAAATCATCGGCCTCGTGGCCGTCACCATCGTCGGAACTGCCCTGTTCATTCTCCAAGAACGCCGCGTCGAGGAACCCCTGATTTCGCTCGAACTATTCCGTAACCGGACGGTTCTGTTGGTCTCCATCCTCGCCGTGCTCATCGGCGGGGCACTGATGGGGGTCGTGAACTACATCCCGGTGTTCATGCGGACGGTTCTCGGCAAGGGCGGAACGAATACCGGACTTCTCCTCATGCCGCTCTTCGTCGGGTTCATCGTTAGCTCCATTATCGGCGGCCAACTGATGAGCCGAATCGGCCGGTACAAGTTCATCACCATCGGCGGGTTGGTTATCAGTTCCATCGGATGCTACCTGCTCTCGACCATGGGCGCAGACGTTTCCTCGCTTCAGACCACGCTGTACATGTTCGTCACCGGTATGATGGGGATGACGCTGCCGACCCTTTCGACCGCAATTCAGAACGCAGTGAGCGGCGACGACATCGGCGAAGTGAGTTCGCTGTACAGCTTCGGACGGAACCTCGGCGGCGCGCTCGGCGTCTCCGCGTTCGGTATCGTCTTCGACCGCCAACTGACGAACGAACTGAAGGACGTGCTTCCGAAGGGTGTCGATGCAAGCACGGTTTCACAGAGCCCGGAAGCGATTCACCAGCTTTCGCCACAGCTTCAAGGACAGGTCATGCAGGCACTCGTGGACGCCTTTCACGTCGTCTTCCTCGTCGGCGTCGCGGTCCTCGGTGCCGGACTCGTCTTCTCGTTCGCACTGCCAAATGACGAACTGAAAGAGCAGTCCGGTGCCGAGATGCGCGCCGCAGCGGACGGCGGTGGTGTCGAGGACGCCGACGGGAAGTAGCGACAACTCCCTCCTCCCTTCGTAGTCGAATTTCACAACCGCTCGACGGTGCCGTTTTTCCCATCGACGCGAATCCGGTCGCCGGTGTGAATCTCCGCCGTCGCGTTCGTGACGGAGGCGACCGCCGGAATTCCGTACTCCCGAGCGACGAGCGCGCCGTGCGTCATCCGTCCGCCGACTTCCATGACGAGTCCCGCCGCGTTCAGGAAGAGCGGCGTCCAACCCGGGTCGGTGGACGGCGCGACGAGGATTTCGCCCGGTTCGAGGCTTCCCTCGGATGGGTCGCGGACGACGCGGGCCGTCCCTTCGACTACGCCCGCGGAGACGGCCGTTCCGACGAGCGTCCCCTCGGTGACATTCCGATTTCGCGCGGCCGTCGGCTGTTCGCCCTCGTTGGTCAGCAACGGCGGTGCTGTCATCGTCGTGTATCGTTCGTGGGTCCGTCGCCGCGATTCGACGTCCACGTCGAGCGGGACGCCGTCCAACATGGCGAGGAGTTCGTGGCGTCGAAGGAACCAGACGTCGTTCGGGCGTTCGAGGCTCCCGCATTCCGCCAGCGTCTCCCCCGCCTCCGAACAAATCTCGTGAACCGCGGCGAACACGCGGGCCATCCCGTGTTTCGGGAACTCTCGGAACGGCATCGCCTTCCGGTAGCTTCGAATCAGGTGACGGACGGCGAGTTTTCGAAGTGGCCCCAGTGGTCCGTGGTTCGCTCGTGCTTCCAGTCGGCGTTGGGCGGTCGCCGCGCGACGTTGCAGTTCCGCCAGATGTTCCCGACTTCCGCGTTCCTCGCCGACGTTGTTCCGAATCGTCGAGAGGAGCACCGACGGGTCGTCGCGCCACCGCGGCCGACGCAGGTCGATTTCACCCGTTGCCCGGTGGCCGAATCGGTCGATAAACGAATCGAACGTCTCCACGAACTCCTCGCCTCCTCGGAGGGTTTCGATTTCGTCCAGCGACGCGCCCGAATCGAGCGCCGTCTTCACCTCCGAGGCGTTCCCGGCGAGCGTCGCCAACTCCCCGAGTTCGACGTTCATTCGCGTGACGACTTCGTCCTCGAATCCCTTTCCGATGGCGTCCAGTTCGTCCGTGGCGTCGGGGAAGGTTCTCCCGAGCAACCGTCCCGCGAGGACGCCCGGAAGGGCGGCCGCCCCTTTCGGTGCGATATACCTCAGGAAGGCGACGATATCGACCTCCTCGAAGGTCGCTCGAACCCGTCCGTCCGTCGTTTGCGGCGAGCGGAGTTCGCTCGCCCGTTCCGTTCCCCACGAATCGCTCCACGTCCACAGTTCGTCGAGGTCTGGAACGCCGAACACGAGCGAGTGCACGAACTCGGACAGCGCTTGCGACACGATGGGGCGAAGCGACGGTTTCCCACGTCGAATCGCTCGGAGTATTCTCACCCATCCCGCTCCGACGCCGCGTTCCGGAATGTCGTCCTCCCGCTTCCGTAGAACCTCCCGGAGGCCGTCGGACGCCGGTTCGCTGAGGAACGACAACGCGTCGGGTATCCGCCCGCGGAGCGGCGCGAGTCGAACGAGCGGCGTCAAATCGACGTACACCCGATTTCCGGCCTCGGCGGAGAGACCGCCCGCTTCAGGTGGTCGAAAGCGTTCGACCCCGCCGTCGATGAACGACCGCCAGAAATCGACGACGAGCGGCGGGAGCGCCTCCGGCATGGCCTGCTGGTGTCCGAAACTCATGTAGACGTGGAGCAGGTCGTCCTCAGGTTGAGGCGAGACGAGCGGAAACAGGGACGTGATGGGACGGGACTGGAGGACGAACAACTCGCCGTCTCGGAACGCCCACTCGATGTCCTGCGGACCGCCGAACAGTTCCTCGATTTTCTCTCCCTTTTCCACGAGTCGATGAACTTGTTCCGGCGAGAGTGCGCGTCGTCCTCGGGAGTCGTCGGAAACGGTCTCCCGTTCGATGCCGCCTTCGTTTCCGGACCGCACCCGAACCGACTTCTCGCCGATGTCGTACGACAGGACGGTGCCATCGCTCCGGTCGGCGCGAATCGTGTCGGCGGACACCTCCCCGGCGACGATGGATTCGCCGAGACCGTAGTTCGCTTCGATGGAGGCGACGGTCCTGTTCTCGGTGATCGGGTCCGCAGTGAAGACGACCCCCGCCGTGTCCGCATCGACCATCGCTTGGACGACGACCGCCAGTGCGACGCCCGAACTCGGAACGTCGTTTCGAAGCCGATACGTCACCACTCTGTCGGTGTACAGGCTCGCCATGCAATCTCGAACCCTGTCGAGAACGGCCTCGGGGGAGACGTTGAGATAGGTCTCGTGCTGACCGGCGAACGACGCGGTCGGGAGGTCTTCCGCGGTCGCACTCGACCGAACGGACACGGTCTCCACGTCGAGCTTCACCAGCGAATCGTCGAGGGCTTTTCGGACGTCGGTGGGGAACTCCGCTTCTCGAATCCGTTCCCGTATCGTCGCGCTCAACTCGGCGATACGGTCCGCGTCCGTCGGGTCGAGTTCGTCCACGGCTTCGATCGCTCGGCGAGTTTCCGGGGCGGTTACGAGGGATCGATACGCGTCCGTCGTCACGCAGAATCCCGCCGGGACGTCGATTCCCGCGTCCACGAGCCGTGCGAGGTTTGCACCCTTCCCCCCCGTTACGGAGGCGTCGATTGCGTCCCGTCGTCGAACGGGAGGGTGAACACTGCGCTGTCGGAATCCGCTTGTGAGTGGTCCATTGGTTTTCTCGTTCGTTGGATCGACAACGGACTCCGCGTCGAATCGCGCCTCGACGGACACCGTTATCGGACATCTGAGTGATTGTTGGCGTCATGAATTGTAAACCGTTCTCCCGTGTATAGTCGGCTAGTATATAAGTGATCGCGAATAGCGTCCCGTATGAAGTACGCTCGGCTCACCGGCACACCGGACCCGGAACGAACGCCGGAAATCTTCGATTTGCTCGCACGGTCGTCGTTCGTGGACGAAGCGCGCCTGTACGACTGGAACCTCTCCAACGACGCCGTCACCGCCCTGTTGGAAGTCGACGGTGAGCGTGAGCGATTTCGGGACGAAGCGGCCGACGTCCTCGGTATGCGGTCGGTCGATACGGCGCGGATTTCCGAGCGGAGATTTACGCTCCTCGCCGTGCTCGAACCCACCGTCGTTCCGCTGTTGCAGGGACTCGTCGGAACCATCTCGCGGGAGGGGTTGGTGGTCGCAAAGCCGCTACTCTACCGCGACGGACGGGTCCACGCTCGAATCGTAGGGAGCGCGGCCGTTCTTCAGCGTGCGGTCGACGAATTTCCGGCGGAAATCGCGCTCGAAATCAGCGCGATTGGGGAGTTCGATAGAAGCCGCGAAACGCCACTCTCCGGGCTCAGCGACCGACAACGGGAGGCGCTTCTGGCTGCGTTCGACCTCGGATACTACGAACAACCGCGGCGCGCGACACACGAGGACGTGGCCGCTCGCCTCGACTGTGCGCCGAACACGGCTTCGGAGCACCTCCAAAAAGCGGAAATAAAACTCGTTACTGCCGTTCTCCAGTCGGAGTTCGAACGCTGAGACGGTGGGAGTCCCGTCCGATTCGTGTTCGAACGGACGGCTTCTCCCAAAAATCCCGTTTCGCCGCCGTCTACTTCGACGGAAGTGGTCGGCGGCGAGAATGCCTACCGTAGTTTGGGGATATCCGTCGTAGCGGTATTATTCGAACAGTTCGACGGCCTGCTCGTAGCGGTCGGCGGGTTCCTCCCAATCGACGACTTCGAAGAAGTTGCCGATGAAGTCGCCGCGTCCGGACCGTAGTCGTAGTAGTAGGAGTGCTCCCACACGTCGAGTGCGAGAATCGGGTGGCTACCCCAGAGTGCGCCCTGGTCGTGTTTGTCCACGACGATGTTTCGTAGTTGGTTGCTGAACGAGTCGTAAACGAGGAGGGCCCAGCCACCCGCGGCGGACGCGGCGGCCTCGAACTCGCCCTTCCACGCATCGTAGGAACCGAAGTCCTCCTCGATGCGGTCGGCGAGCGTGCCCTCGGGCGCGTCGCCACCCTCGGGACTCATCGATTGCCAGAACAGGTCGTGCAGGACGTGTCCGCTGCCGTTGTGCGTGACGTTCCGGATGGCACCTGCGGACGACGAGAAGTCGTCGGATTCGCGGTTCTCCGCGAGCGTTTCCTCGGCGCTGTTCCAGCCGTTGACGTAGCCCTGATGATGGGTGTCGTGGTGCCACGTGAGCACCTGTTCGGAAATGTGCGGTTCGAGTGCGTCGTAGTCGTACGGGAGCGGTGGTAGTTCGTAATCGCTCATCTGTATCTCCATATCCGGGTACGTACAGTGGTAGTATGAGGATTTCCTGTAACGAATTCAAGTAGGATATCTGTCGATTGTGGCGACGGCGACGATATCGAAAGTACCGTTCCGAACCGGTCCGAAATAGAACATTCCTGTTGGCTGGCCAACGGGATTATGCACATCGGTAGCATACGGCATTCGATGAGTACCACAACTGTAGAGCGACGCGCTCAAGAACTCGATTCCGATGCACAGGCGCTTCTCGACACGCTGGTCGAGGAGGGTGCACCCGACTTGACTCAGCTCTCGCCCGAACAGGCCCGCGCACTGCTCGGTGGACTGTTCACCCCCGACGTCGAGCCGGAGTCGGTCGAATCGGTGGACGAACGAAAGATTCCGGCGTACGCCCGGGACATCCGCGTGCGAATCTACGACCCCGCTCCCGACGAGTCGCTTCCCGCGGCCGTCTACTTCCACGGCGGTGGCTGGGTCGCCGGTGACCTCGACACCCACGACGGCGTCGCGCGGTCGCTCGCGAACGAGGGGAACTGCGTCGTCGTCTCCGTGGACTACCGATGCGGCCCGGAACACCCTTTCCCGGGTGCCGTCGAGGACGCGTATCTCGCGACGAAATGGACCGCCGACAACGCCGACGAAATCGGAGCGGGCGAGGGGATAGCCGTCGTCGGTGAGAGCGCGGGCGGCAACTTGGCGACCGTCGTCGCACAGATGGCCGTCGAGAACGGAGTCGATGCGCCCGAAATCGAGCACCAGGTGTTGTTCTATCCCGTCACCGACCACTCCTTCGACACGAAATCGTACGAGGAGAACGCCGACGGCTACTTCCTGACCGCGAGAGGGATGGTGTGGTTCTGGAACCACTACCTCCGGGACGACATCGACGGTGCGAACCCGCGTGCATCTCCACTCCGCGCCACGGAACGGGTTCTCTCGGAACTGCCACCGACGACCATATTCACCTGCGGATACGGCCCGCTCCGCGACGAGGGGTACGCCTACGCCGAGGCGCTGTCCGACGCCGGCGTCTCCGTCGATCACACCAACTACGACGGCATGATTCACGACTTCGCCAACATGCGTCGCCTCGCCGACCCGTTTCCGGGCGTCGAAGCGGCGAAGGACGTCCGTCAGCGGGCCGGGAAAGCGCTCCGCGACGCGTTCGACTGAGACCACGGCGACCCCCGAAACGATTCGACGCGAATCAGCTGATTTCGGGGGCCACGTGACTCATCCCGTCGAACTCCTTATGATCCTCGCAACCCACTAGTGAGACGCTATCGCGGGAGATGGGGTCCTCCTTCAACCGCCACGAAACTGGCTGACGATCCCTGCGAAGGTCGTTCAAAATCATGATGCCAGTTTCATACGCGGATCGTCGTCGAATCGATTGGCGAGTACCATCCCGAACGCCACACCGCACGGAGTATCAACGACGGCGTTCGTCGGATGCGCGGTTTCACGGCGGTGAGTAGCCGTGGGAGAACGAGCATCGACGGTCAGCGAGCGTCAACTCCTTCGGGCGCTCACGCACGACGGATGCCCGGTTTGTGATCACCTCCGAAACCACGAGGCGGAGTTTCGATTCTGGTTCATCGCGGAGCGATACCACCAACGAGAACTGCTCGACGCGCTCACGAACTCGCTCGGCTTCTGTGTCGATCACGGTGAATCTCTCGCCGACTCCTCACGGAGCAGGTCGCCGATGACGTCCGCTCACGAAGTCGTCAGCCGACGAACCCTCTCACGGTTCGAAGCGGGTGAAATCGACCGGACGACGTGGTCGTCACTCGCGACCTGTCCAGCATGTGCTTCGTTCGAGCGCG
This sequence comes from Haladaptatus sp. R4, assembly GCF_001625445.1. Classification (NCBI taxonomy): domain Archaea; kingdom Methanobacteriati; phylum Methanobacteriota; class Halobacteria; order Halobacteriales; family Haladaptataceae; genus Haladaptatus; species Haladaptatus sp. R4. The sequence continues at coordinate 82,616 of NZ_LWHG01000001.1, forward strand.
CCGGGGACCGGACGGTGTCGTTTCTCGCACACGGACTCGAAACCAGCGCGGCGGAGTACGGCGACCCCGGTATCGCCTGCTTTCCCCACTTTCGCTCGCTGGCAGCGACGGTCTCGCCGTCGCTCTTTCACACCCTCCTGCCCGTTCAGCGGCGACAGTTCCACGACGTTCGCGAGACGGTTCGCTCGATGCGGGAAAATCCGACGACGGCGACCGATTCCAGCCTCCCCTCCGAACTCGAAACGGCGCTCCAACTCACGGTCGGCCACGACATCCACCCGTCCGCGCTTCCGCCCCCGGACGTGGACCCGAACGGGACTCGGGACCCCGTCGGTGACTTCACAGCCTTGCTCGATTCGGGGGATGGGTGTCCGGTCTGTCTCGAAGTCAGTCGCGCGTGGCAAACCTGGCTCGCGTGGTTGCTACACGCCGATTGCGACGGCGACCAACTACACGACGTGCTCCCGACGTGTCGCGAACACGTCTGGGGATGCGTCCGGTACGGCGATACAGACCTCGCGATGGCCATCGCCGACGCCGCGTCGGACCCGGTCGCCAGCAGACTCACCCGGGCGATGCGACTCCTCGATGATGACCCCGAGTCACGGGAGGACGTATCCGCCACACTTGCTCACGTGGACTCGTTGCGACGGTTCGTCCCTCGTCTGCGCGATGATGGGACGACGCGAGCGCGTGAAGCGATACGGCGGCCGATTCGGTGTCCGGTCTGTGACCGCATGGAGACGGCACGGGACCGTGCCGTCGAACTGCTCCTCGCGTTGCTCGAACAGCCCCGATTTCGGCGAGCCTTCGAGGACGGCTACGGACTGTGCCTGAACCACTGTAGTTACGCGCTCGCACGGAATCCGGCCCCCGAAAGTGCGGCGTTGCTCCGGTCGGACGAAGCGGCGAAAGTGGCCCGTCTCCAGTGGGAGCTTCGGGAGGCACAACGCAAGCAAGCGTGGGATGTGCGCCCGGAAAGAAAGGGTACCGAACAGCGTGCGTGGCTTCGCGCAATCGCGCGGTTTTCGGGCAGATATACGCCGTTACCCCCGGACGACGCTCCGAACGGTGAACGGTGAGTTCACTCGGGACCGCGATGCCATCATCGATAGCATGTGTGTTTATTACGTCACTTGATCCAGCGTTTGGCTCGCCAGGATAATAGCGTTCATACAACTGGGGAAACGATGTACCCATATGCCAGAATCGACCTACGTCATCGGTCACCAACAGCCAGACACCGACACGATCTGCTCTGCACTCGCCTACGCAGGGTTGAAACAGGCACAAGGAACGGACGCGATAGCCGCACGCGCCGGTGAACTGAACCCCGAAACCCAGTTCGTCCTAGAACGCTGGGACGTCGAGAGTCCGACCCTCCTCGAAGACGCGGAGGGGGAGCAATTGATCCTCGTCGATCACAACGAGTACAGTCAGACCGTCTCCGGAGCGCGCGACGCTGAGGTCGTCGAAGTCGTGGACCACCATCGGATCGGCGACGTGAAAACCAGCGGTCCGATCTTCTTCCGAACGGAACCGGTCGGCTCCACCGCTACCATCCTCACGGAACTGTACGACGAGGCGGACGTGGAGATCGATTCCCAGACGGCCGGTCTCCTCCTCAGCGGACTGTTGAGCGACACCGTGGTTCTTCGATCCCCGACGACGACCGAGCGGGATCGGGTCGTCGCCGACCGACTCGCGGACATCGCGGGCGTGGATTACGAGGAGTACGGAAAGGAACTGCTCCAGCGGAAGAGCCAACTCGGCGAGAAAAGCCCACGCGAGATGGTGGTGGGCGACTTCAAGGAGTTCGAGTTCGGCTCGGAACTGGTCGGTATCGGACAGGTCGAAACGGTCGAACCGGACGTGGTGCTGGAACAGCGCGAGGAAGTGCTCGCCGCGATGGACGACGTGACCGCGGAGCGGGAGTACACCGTGTTCCTATTGCTCGTCACGGACCTTCTGGAGGAGGACTCCACAGCGCTGATCGCCGGAGACGATGTGGACACCGTCGAAGCGGGACTGGACGCGACGTTCTCGGACCGCGAAGCGTTCCTGCCCGGCGTGATGTCCCGCAAAAAGCAGGTCGTCCCGCCGCTCGAAGACGCGTTCAACTGATTCGTCGGTAGGGGGTTTCGACACCCCTCGTTCATTATTTCGTGAATCTCCGCGTTGCCACGCCGATCAGCGTTCGCTCCCGTCGAGCACGTCGCTGATACGGTCCGGTTGGAACGCCTCATCCGGCATCGCGTCGAACCACGCGGCGTCCTCGATCGTTTCCCCCTCGATCCCGAGTTCGTCGGCGACGGTTCCATCGTCGGCCGCGGTTGCGCGGTAGAACACGGTGTACTCCCCGTCGTATCGTTCCCCTTCGTGTTCGTACTCTCCCCAGAGTACCAACCACGGACGATCGAGTTCGATTTGGACGCCGGTTTCCTCTTCGACTTCCCGCACGGCGGCGTCCTCCCACTCCTCGTCGGGTTCGACCCCGCCGCCCGGGAAACCGTAGCCGTCCATCCATCCGTTGTGAACCTGGAGCAGTTCTCCGTCACCGTTCGTGACTGCAACGGCGACGCCGCCGCGGAGTCGGTTCCTCGATTCGACGATTGCCAACTCGTCGGCATCCACCGCTCGGAGTTCGGTCTCGAACCGGACTCCGTCGGCTTCGAGGAGTCGTTCGATGTATTCGTCCATGTTTCACGAGATCTGTCGGTCAGTATGAACGCTTTGTGTACGACGGTCCCGATGAGCATCGGACGAATCGTTCATTAACTCAATCACGTTTCAGCTGATAGTTCACCGATCCATTTAACGGAACGGAGAACCAGAGTAACACGAACACAGATGGTCCTCGATTCCTTCACGACCCTCGCCGTGGCGCTGGCGGTCGTCGTGGGTCTCGCGTTCACGTACTTCGGCTACTCCTTCGTGACGCAACTCACGTCGCTCGTCGGCGGCCTCGGCGGTGCCCTGTTCGGTAGTTTCGCCGCACGAACGCTCGCCCCCGGATTCGGCGTCGCTCCACACGACATGTTGCTCGTTTCGCTGGTCGGCGTCCTCATCGGCGGGTACATCGGTAGTCGTTTGGCCCGCTCCGCACAGCGGTTCGCCATCGTCGGCGTCTGCGTTATCGCCGCCGCGTCGGTCGCCTACTCGTCGTTCAACGGCAGTGGTGAACTGGGTGGTCTCTCGGTTCCGCTGCTTACCGGAGCAGTCGACCCGGTCCTCGGATCGCTGTTCGTCGCCGCCGTCGTGGGTATCCTCGTCTGGCAGTTCTACCTCCCGTTCCTGACGGTCGTGACGAGTCTCCTCGGCGCGACAATCCTCCAGGAACTCGCTCGCCAGTGGGGCGACGTCCTGCCCGTCTTCCACGCCGACGTGTGGACGACGCTCGGGTCCAACGAAGTGCTCTGGTTGCTCCTCGTCGGGTCGGGCATCCTGATCCAGTATCGGCGCTATCGTAAGGTGGGATCCTACCGCCGTCTCCGTCGACTTTCACCCGGTCGAATCCGCTGAAGTCTGTCGATCCGGGTTTGGTTCCGGTGCCTTCTGACCAAATATTATCACATTATTTGCGGATTTTCACCACAAAGCTTTCACCGAGGGTTGTGGAAGAGAGTATCGAACTCACATGTCCATCTGGCTGGTCTCATACAAGTTCCGAGATGGAAGTGTGGTCCGCCGTACCCTCGACGCCCAGTCGATCAACGAGGCGTACGACGTATCTGCCCTCCCAGAGACGCTCGGCGACCGAGTCCTCGATTCGATAGATATCGAGGAACGGGAGTCGTCGAACGTTCTCGGAACATCGATCCGATTCGGTAGCGAGGAAGAGTGTACGCAACCAACGCCCCAGAAGACGGTGGCCGAACCCGCCGGGCAGACACGAACAATCGCCCAGCGGGATACCTCGTGAACCCGTTCAATCGGCCGATTCGGCGAAGAACTCCTTGACGACCGTCTCCTCCGCACGGTGAAGCACGACGCTCGCCGTCGATTTGCTCACGTCCAGCGCGGCGGCGAGGTCGGTGAGCGAACAGTCACGTGGGGTGTCATAGTACCCCTGTTCGAGCGCTTCGGCCATGAACCGCCGTTGCCGGTCCGTCAGCAGGTCAGTCGGGTCCGTCGATTGTATGACCGAGACGACTTCGAAGGCAAAGCCGGTGGCTTCCAACTCGTCCCTGAAGTCCGACAGCCGACCCTGTGTCGTCGTCAAGTCCGTGAGTATCCACCCGTCCTGCACGAGGAGCGGGAACTGCGGTAGGTTTCCCGACGAAAAGACCGCACGGAGCGGCGGCGGGACGAACGGCAGGAGGTACTGAATCAGCGCCGTGTGCTCGTCGGCGTGGAGCACCTCGTAGGACATGGGACTTCGTTCGAAGAGGTCGACGACGGCGTCCGGGTTCGTCATCGTCGCCTCCAAAATCACGTACAACCCTTCCTCCGTCGGGTAGTTACTCAGGATTCGGAACTCGTCGTCAGGGTGGTCGGCCGTGAACCCGAACAGGTCGAACGGCCGGGTTCCGGGCGGTTTGAACTTCACGCGGGCTTTGGGCATGGTTTGGTCTCGTCTGCTGTCTACTGCTGAGTTGGTCGTCCTCACACATAGCTGAGTTAGTCGTCCCCGCCAGACGCGCGTTTGGCGATTGCGAAATCGAGCAGGATCTGCATGACGAAGACTATGACGGCGATGATGACGATGTCGAGCCAACTGTACGCGGAGTTGGCGACGTAATCGTACGCGAGGATACCGACGACGACCGCCAGAACGGAGGAAATTCGGCTCTGAAATGATTTTCCCATGATGTCCATGGCGGTGATGTTGTCTGAATTACAATAAAATCCCCTATCGAGTGCGCACCGGATGAAAGTACGACTGTCCCGACGGGGAGCGCCGAGACTTCGTCGAAACGTGGTTTCATACTCGAAGCGAGGACGAGCACTCCCATCCCATTTCACTCGAACATGTTCGTGGACGACGAACGACTCTCCTCGAATCGCTACCGAGCGACTGGCGTTCCGAAGGAGTAGTCAATTCCGACGGAACTTATTCCCCACCGAAATCCACGTCCCTGAACGCTTTCAGCACGACCTTGCTCAACGCCGGGTGGATGTGAATCGTTCCGGTCACGTCGTCCACGGTTCCCGAACCGCTCGCCAACGCGAGGAGGACTTCGTGAATCAGCGTCGAGGCGTCCGGCCCGACGATGTGACAGCCCAGAATCTCCCCGTCCGGCGCGGCGAGTACCTTGACGAAGCCGTCCCGGTCCCTGAGCGCGTTCCCCATCACCGTATCGCGGTAGGCACACCGCCCGACGGCGTACTCTTGTCCAGCCTCATCCAACTCCTCCTCCGTTTTCCCCGTACCCGCAACTTGCGGCGAGGTGAAGATGGCGTGACCGATGCCAGCGTAATCGACCGCTTCGCCTTTTCCATCGAGGGCGTTTTTGACGACGTACTTGGCCTCGTGGTCGGCGGCGTGTTTGAAGTGGTAGGGTCGGATGCAGTCTCCATGCGCCCAGACGTTTTCGGCGCTCGTCTCAAGGTACTCGTCCGTCTCGACGTAGCCGCGGTCGTCGAGGTCGATACCGGCCTTCTCGGGGGCGAGACGGTCCGTGTTCGGACGGCGGCCTGTCGCCACGAGCAACTCGTCGGCGGTGACCGCGATGGGTTCCCCGTCGTCCGACGTCGCGGTGACCGTCACCCGTCCGTCCGCCTGCGTGACCGCTGTCGCCTCGTAGCCGACGTGAACCGTGTGGCGACGGCGGGCGATTTCGGTGAACGTCTCCGCCACCTCGCGGTCTTCGGACGGAACGAGCACGTCGCTCCGACCGATGATGGTGACGGCCGTGCCGAGGGCTTCGTAGAAGTATCCGAGTTCGGCGGCGATGTAACCGCCGCCGATGACGACCAGTCGGTCGGGCCGCCTGTCGAGACGGAGTGCGTCCGTACTCGTGAGGTAATCCACGTCGTCCAGTCCGTCGATGGGTGGAATCGCGGGACGCGCTCCCACGGCGACCACGACTTTCTCCCCCCGGATTTCCTCGTCGCCGACGCGGAGGGTCCGCTCGCCGACGAATTTGGCCTCGTCCCGATACAGCGTGATGGTCTCGCGCTCCTCGATTGCGCGTCTCAACTCGTCCGATTTTCCGTCGATCATCTCCGTCACTTCGTGGACGATTCGTGGGAAGTCGATACGGTCGAGGTCGGCGTCGATACCGAACTCTCCGGCGTGTCTGACCGTCTCCGCCACGTCCGCGCGGTGGATAAGCGTCTTCGACGGGTTACAGCCACGATTGACACACGTCCCGCCGAGCGGGCCGCGTTCGATCAGTGCCACGCTTTCCCCCCGGTCCGCGGCGGCGAGCGCGACTTTGTTTCCGGTTCCCCCGCCGATGACGACGATGTCGTAGTCATCCATTTCGTTCACCTCGAACCTCTTACGGCGGGGGTAATCAAGAACTTCCGCACCGACGAAACGCTACAGAATCTTGTTCCCGCCGACGGTCACTGTCACCGAATCGACCGTTTTTCCGTCGTAATCGACGGCCGAGAGGGTGGATTTTCCGACCGGGACGAACACCGTTTTCGAGGTTTGTCCGCTCTGGACGGTACCGGTGTCGAACTCGCTCCCGCTCGAACTGATGACCGTGAGTTCCCGAACGCCGTACTCCGTCGTCGCCGCAGGGGTGAGACTCACGCTGGCGCTCACCCGACCACTGGCCCACGGTTCGCTGACCGAGACCTTCTCGAATATCTTCGATTCCTTCGACCCCGAAACGTGTGCTTTCGGGTCGAGCGTCACGCAACCGCTCGTCCCGACGAGTCCGGCCGCGGCGACGGCACCGAGGAACGTTCGACGTGAACGCCGATTTTTCGATTCGCCCGCGTCGTTCCCCGTCATCGCTGTGAATCCCTCAAGATGAGCGGCCCGATGGCCAGCGTCCGTTTTGCGACCGTGGCGATACGGAGGATGTAGGAGACCAGCAGCATGAACGGGATGAGCGACACCGTGAACGCCCCGGCGACGACCAACAGGATATCCGAAAATCCGAGGGTCGTGCCGGTGAACGTCCCGCTCCCGACGAAGGCGAGCATCGCTCCCGCAACGAACAGCGCCGGAATCGCGGCGTACAGGATTAACTGCGAGAGGTCGATGAGCGCCCACTGGAAGTAGAGCGTCTTGATGTGTTCGCGCGCCGGGCCGAACATCGACAGCGAGGTCTTCAACTGCTCGAACTTCCGGTGTTGGTCGTCCGAGAGGTCGTCCCCGTACTCGTCGCGCATCCGCTCGACGTGGAAGATCTTCCACGAATAGTTGAAGTTGAGCGCCGCGAACAGCACGTCGAAGGTACCGAACTTCGCGCCGTCGAGTTGCTCTTTGACCGTGTCGGCGTTCCCCGTGAGGCTGTCGATGAACTCGTCGAGTTCGTCGAGCAGGTCGTTGTTCCCGTCCTCGCTGACCGCGTCCCGAAGCTCGTTCGCCCGACGTTCGGTCGTGTCCAGTATCTCCTGAAGGAACTTCGACGGGTCCGAGGGCGTCGTGTGGCCGATCATCTCGCTGACGAAGCCTCGGAAGTCCATGGCGTCGCTCATCCGTCCCCGTTGATCGCCGAGCGGTCCGTTCTCCTGCGAGATGACCAACTGGGTGATGGTGACGACGAGCGTCGTCGCGGTGATGTTCGCGCCGAGCAGGGTCGAGAACATCGTCTCGATGGTGTCCGACGTCGCGATTGCGGATTTCAGCGGCGGATACAGAAACGTCCCGGCGAGGACGAAGGCGATAAAAAAGAGCACCGCCATCGACCCCGTGATGACGAGCCGTCGTGCTCCGAGGGCGAGCCAGAGTTTGATTCGACTCTCGCCCGCCCGCTCGCGCATCGTGTTGGCGGTGCTGATTTCGTTGTCGGTGTCGTCTTTCTCATTCATCTCCGTCGTCGTCACCCCTCCTCGCCGGTCGCTTGAAGACGAGATACTTCGTCCCCCCGCCGACGTACTCGATCGTCGTCACCAACTCCCAGCCGTCTTCACCGAGTTCGTTCAGGTCGTTGATGGGGTCGATGGATTCCTTCTTCGTACTCCCCCTCGGCGGCCTGATGGTGTGGTACTCCCACTCCCGTTCATTTCCGTGTCGCATTCACTCTCTATTACCCGGTCAAGTCGAACGAGAATCATTGTTGTGGCCCGGTCTCCTCGTCTCGTTTTCGGATTATTTCGACACAATTCTCGTCTTCCCCGTCTTCAGCGACCAGTTCGTACATCGAGGCCGTCGGGTCCTTGACGATGTAGCCGAGCAGGCTTCCGAACCCGTTGTGTTCGGGATGCAGACCGAGGCCGCTTCCCGCACCGACCAGTCCCGGCGGTTCCGTGTCGAGCGTCTCCCGCCACCAATCCCCATCGAAAAACAGGGTCGATATCTCCATGTGCTTCACGTCGTGTGTGAAACAGTAGCCCCCCGACACCAACAGCGGCCAGAGGTGTTCGAGGCAGGTCTCGGCCGATTCCCGCAGTCCGACGTCGAGAAAGACGAGCGCACACGGTTCCTCGAAGGAGGGCATCGAGCGGTCGAAGTAGCCGGGATGAAACCGGCAGACGGAGATGTCCCCGTAGCGTGCGATGTTCTCCTGTACCTCCTCTATCGGCGCGCCCCACGAGTCCTCGTCGTACGTGTGGACCTGCTCGGATTTGATCAGCGTGTGCTCCCGGTCGTTTTCGTTCGGTTCCGGCATTCCCTCGAAGGAGTCGAACACCTCCAGCGGTCGGTCACAGAGTCCGGCGACGAGCGAGAGGTTGGCCGTACTGCCACCTTTGTAACAGCCACACTCGATCAGACTCCCGTCCACGTCGGGCGGTATCGTCAGTACTTTCGTGGCGATGACGAGATGTTCCAGAAACGTCGAACCGGTCTGTATCTCGACGTTGTTCCGCGCCATCCTCGCGGCCAAGACGACTTTGTCCAAGAATCCGACCCCGTACTCCGCTCCGGTTTCGGGTCGAAAGTACTCGGCGAGGACGACCGGCATGCTCGCCACCAGGAGGGCGAATCGGTACAGTCGAGCGACCGATCCAACCACGCTTCGAACGTTTCGTTCCATATAACTCCCGTGTGTATCGTCTGGAAGTTTGTTATGGTCCTTCCGAGCCATCGGTAAGGGGTTCCTACGCGGTATCCCGCTCGGCGAACGAGATGTGCCAGTTCGACCGCAGCCCGAGACGGGTTCCCCCCACACTCCATCCGTCGTCATCGAGCGGCAGTGCGACGAGGCGGCAGTCGAAGTCGGAGAGCCACGAGAGGGGTGGTCCCGCGTCGCCGACGAACCCGAACCGAATCAGTACCTCCGGTGGAATCGTCCCGTTCGTGACCGACACGATGTCCGCGTCGCCGCAGTCGCGGACGATTCGGTCGAGTAGCGCCACGAACGCGTTGTCCCGCGAGTCGCCGCCGACCAATGGCACCACATCCGCGAGTTGAACCACTGTTACGCCGTCCGACGTCGTCCGCTTTCGAACCACGATTCCGGCGACCCGGTCGCCGGAATCGACGCGACGTACGTGGTCCGTTCCCATTCGGGGCTCGAAAATCGCCACCGGTAGAACGTCTCGTCGCGGAGGGCGTGAATCGCCTCGGGCGGGTTCGTCGCGTACAAGTCGGCGAGGACTCCGGCTTCGACCCCCGAACGACGGGTGATGGAAAACGCCTCGGAATCTCCCACCGCGGAGCGATACAGGCCGTGAACGTCGTTCGTGAGCGGGAGAACGTAGTCGAGAACCCCCGAGCCGACCCCGTCCTCGTCGCCCAAAAATGCGGTCGGGTTCTGAATCCGGTGGTACGTCTCGCGGTCGCCGACGATTTGCCACCCGAGTTTGAGGTACCCGGGTCGGGAACGCTGATTCGGGAAGTTGAAGAAGAACGCCGGTTCGCCGTCACTGTAGTGGTCGATGGCGTGGCTGGTCATCCGCGTGAACAGCCCCTGCCGACGGTGGTCCGGGTGGACCATCGTATCCGCCGGTTGCAGCGCGAGAACGGTCCCGAAACCGACGCGCATGCGAAACGCGAGGAACGGTCGGGCACCGACGATTTCGCCGTCCTTCTCCACGACCAACACCGGAACGTGATCGACGTATGGATTGTCCATGTATTTCCACCGGAACCACGCCTCGGTCCGGCGCCGATGGAAGACGGCCCGGTCGAGCGAGAGGAACCCGGACAGGTCGCTCGGCTCGTACCAACGAACGACGTACTCGTCTTCGGCTCGGTTTAGTACGGACATCGGCTTACGAACTGGGTTCCCTCGTTCCGTACATAGTTATGTGGAGGAAGAACGTTCGACTGGGTTCCGTTACCGTCCATCACGGAAGTTGCTCGCCGATGGAACCGCTATCGAAATCGGCTCGGTTTCGAGGGGAAAATCCGTTCCTCCCGTTGCGAACCAGATCACGTTCCCGGAGGATGCGCAGGGAACTGTAGAGTTCCAAATATCCGATCCCCAGCGCATCGTGTATCGTCTCGACAGTCGCGCGGCCGACAACGAACAGATAGAGGTACACCAGTTTCGTCCGGGGAGAGGGGAGTTCGGTGAGAGGAGGGGCTTCCAGTTCGAATACCACACCGTCTTCGATCATTACGGCACGTAATGGTCGAACCGTCTTTGTTATACGTCGCCTGAAATCGGCCGCTTGCGGAGAGTATGACGCCCCCCGCTCAGAGGTCCAGGAACTCCTCCGCGTTCTCCCAGAGGATTTTGCGCTGGACATCGTCGGGGAAGTCCAACTCCTCGAATTGGTCCAACCACTTCTGCGGTCGAATCATCGGGTAATCGGTCCCGAACATCACCTTGTCCTGCAACAGCGTCTTCGCGTAGTGGAGCACTTGGTCGTCGATGTACTTCGGGAGCCATCCCGACAGGTCCATGTAGACGTTACCCTTCTGCTGGCAGATGGCGAGTTGCTCTTTCTCCCACGGGAAAGCGGGGTGGGCGAGGAGGATTTGCAGGTCGGGGTGTTCCGCGGCGAGGTCGTCTATCATCATCGGGTTCCCGTACTTGATCTTGAGTCCGCGGCCACCGGGTGCACCCGCGCCGAGCGTCGAGTTGCCGCCGTGGAAGACGCAGGGCACGCCGAGGTCCTCGATGGTCGAGAACAGTTCCTCGTGTTCGGGGTCGCTCGGGTCGAAGCCCTGTGCGATCTGCTGGAACTTGAACCCGGAGAGGTCGAGGTCCTCGACGACCCGGTGGGCTTCCTCCACGCAGTCGTCTTTCAGCGGGTCAACGCTACCGAAGCCGATGAAGAAGTCGTCGTACTCGTCGCGGATTTCGGCGACGTAGTCGTTCGGCACCGGCGGGTTGCCGGTGTTCGTCTCGGCGTCCCATCCGAGCAGGATCGTTCTCCCGATGCCCGCCTCGTGGTACTCCTCGACCAGCGAGTCGTAGGTATCCGTTTCCATCTTCGCGCCGAACTTGTTCGCCGCGTCCTCCATCATCTTCCCGCCCGCGTCCTCCAGGAACTCCTTCGTCGGTTGGTGGGCGTGCGTGTCGATGATCCGTGGCTCGTCCTCCTCGGCGAGTACGTCGAGCGTCATACCTGAGAATTCGCCGGAGAGGTGAAAAAGATGGACGACACGGAGCTAACCGTCGGATCGAACCGAAGAGCAACGGACGTAGCTATGTCACTACTGATGATGATTGATATTTTTAGTAATAGAATCACGAACTGATTTTATGGATTATTCTTCCCTTTCTGTTGAAGATGTCCGAGAATCCTGAGACACCTGACACACCCAGCGAACGAACCGCGACGTTCCGCCGTCGGACGTACCTCAAAGCCGCGACCGGGTCGCTGGCCGCGGCCGGTGCGTTCACCGGGCTAGCCACCCCGATTACCACGCCGAACGACGCGGAGACGGATTCATTCGACCTAACCGACCAGACCGTGACCGCCGACGAGTTCCAGTACGACACCACCTACGATGTCGTGGACGACCTCGGAATGGACCCGACGGGGGAAGAGCCGATAGACGACATTTTGGGTAACCACTTGGAGAGCAACACGAAGTTGGAGTTCCCGCAGGGAACCTTCCGCGTCACCGAGTATACGTTCGACTACGGGAACGGACTCCACGACTTCGGGATGGTCGGCGTCGAATCCGGCGCGACCATCGTCCTCGACACGTCGGACGACGTCACGTCGAGTTCCGGTGCGTCGTGGCTCTCGCTCGGCGGGAGCGGGTCGTCCAACATCCAGTACGAAGGCCTCCGCCACGAGGTCGGAAACGCGCCCGAAGCGCCGCGGATGCAGATCAACGTGGACGACGGCCTGTTGGTGCGGGACGTGCGCCATCGCGGCGTCCACGACGGCTCGAAGGGCCCGTTCATCTTCGGCATCTTCACCGAGGACGGGTCGGGACTCATCGACGGACTCCACGCTCCCGACGGCGCACCCGACGGCAGCGGTGCGGTCGGCCTCTTCGTCCACCAGTACACGAAAGGGAGCCTCGAATGCAGGGACTGTTGGATCGAGGGCTTCCCGAACAACGGCCTCTACGAGTCGAAAAAGAGCACCGGGACGGTGACGGTGAACGGCGGACTGTACAAGAACAACAACATCGCGAACGTCCGCCTCGCCGGGTCGGGCGGCACGGTTCGGGATTGCTGCGTCGTCGTCAACGAACCCCATTCGGACCCGGATTTCCCGACGAACATGCGCGGCATCTGGCTGTTCGCCGACGACGCGACGGTCGAGAACTGCGACGTGGTGCAGGTCGCCGACGCGGCGAGCGACGGGGGTATCGTCGTCGCCGGAAGCGGGACGACCGAGATTCGGGACACGAGGATTCGAATCCGCACGGACGACACGGCGGCGATGTACGCCGTGAAGCCGGAATCCACGCCCGCACCGGTCGTCTGTTCCGGCGTCGAGGTGAAAGGCGACGCCGACCACACGGGAGGCGGGAATCCGGGCAGCGCCGCACTTCGTGCCTTCGGACGACCGAACTCCGTCTTCTGGTCTTGCTGTGTGAAACAGACCGGCAACGACCGGGACGGCGTTCTCCTGCAGTACTGCGACGGAAGCAGGGTGAAGGGGAGTTCGTTCGACGTGACCGGGGACGCCGTCGTCCTCGACCACTCCAACGACGTGATACGAAAGAACAACTCGGTCGGCACCACCCGGTGTGCCCACCCGTCGTGTCCGGACGACCTGAACACGGCGATCGATCGGTTCGACGACGGCACCCTCTCGGCGTATTCGTTCGACCGGGGCGAATCCGGGGCGGGCGTCGTTTCCTCGCCGACTCGAAGCAGGGGCGGCGCGCTCTCGGTCGGGGACACGGTCACGGAGATGGCGAGCACGGACGGACTTCCGGCGTATCCCGCGGCGGGCGACACCGTCAGTTACTGGCTTCGCGGTGATGGTGGCGCAACGGACGTAAACCTCTCGTACGGCGTCCAAAACGACGAAAATCGGTATTTCGTCCGCGTGGACATCGCCAACGCCGACCTCATTCTCTTCCGGTACGAGAACGGGACGACGCACCGACTCGATTCGAATTCGGGGGGCTACACCCTCTCACAAAAGACGTGGTACGAACTCGTCGTGGACTGGAGCGAGGACGGAAACCACATGGCGACGCTCCGGGACGCCGACGGTAACCGCATCGCGCACGTCGTGGGAAGCGACGCGACGTGGTCCTCCGGCGGCATCGGCTACGACGCGTATCTCGACTGCGGGCAGCGGGTCGTCTTCGACGACGTGACGTTACGGTAAACGGGGAACGACGGGCGTCCCGGCCACGAGGGCTGTTTCCGAACGAGTCGAAATTTGTTCTCACATTCTTCATAACCCACAAACCAGTTGTACACCATTTAACCATATGTCTATATTAAAATTCTTCTAGCTTAATCGAATAAGTTTTAACGGCGAAATTAATATGCCTTCTTATGGTTGGAAAAGAGTCGAACGATGTCGCCGCACCATCTCGAACGCGCCGCTCGTTTTTACGCCGGACCGGTCTTGTCGTCGCAGGGACTTCCACTGCACTCGCTACTGAAAGTGCGGCTCGCGAGGCGATTCGTACGACGTATACTATCCGCGAGGGGACGCCGGACGAAACCGATGTGTACATCACTGATACTCAAACAGAAGGACCGGTCGCCGTAGTCGTCGGTGGGATTCAAGGTAACGAACCCGCTGGCTATCAAGCGGCGGGCGGCATCAAAACGTGGTCGATCAACCGTGGAACGCTCGTTACGATTCCACGAGCGAACCCGGTCGCCATCCAACGTGACACCTATCTCAACGACAACGGGAACTTAAACCGGAAGTTCCCACCCGGAGAAACACCGACGACGCCGCTCGCACGGGCGATTTGGGGCGTCATCGCGTCGTACGATCCCGACATCGTGATCAACCTCCACAGCTCACAGGGAATCTATCGCGAGGACGTTGGCCCAGATGGCGTCGGGCAAGCCATCTATCCGACGACCGCTCCGGGAGCGAGCGAGGACGCGATCGCAACGGCGGAGTACATGAATCGCTATCATGTCGACGATTCGTTCCCCGACTATTATCGGTTCCAGCGCGGGAACACCATCGACGGGACGCGACCGTACCTCGTTCATAAGACCGATGCGGATCTCGGCGTGCCCGGGTTCATCGTCGAGAGCACCCGATACGAAACTTCCCTCGCAACCCGCAGGAACTGGGAGCTCAACATCGTTCACCATCTGTTGGGTCGTCACGGTATCGACCGAACCTACGAAAGCTGATCGACTTCTTCGCCCGCCGTTTCATACTCCGGCGTGCAGCAGGAAGACCGCAATCGCGCTCGTGAGAATGGAAACCGGGAGTCCGACCGACAGTAGCCGAACGATGGAGATGTCCACGCCGCGTCGGGCGGCCTGCTGGAGGACGATGAGCGTGGCTGCGCTGGCGATAGGTGTCGCGTTTCCGGCGAGGGTGCTGACCGCCGAGAGAACTAACCACCCCGCGTCCCCCGACACGCCCGACGAGAGCAGGACGACGGCCGGGACGTTGCTGATGAGGTTCGAGAGGACGAACGTGAGTCCGGCGAACCGCCATCCCGCGCCGAATCCGCCGACGACGCTCATGAGCGAGGTTTGCTCCAGACTCCCGACGAGGATGAAGATGCCGACGAACAGCACGATGATGCTCCAATCCATCCCGTGGAGCACGTCCTCGCCCGGAACCCGCCGGAACAACTGGAGCCACGAGATGTGGAGGATACCCATCGATGCCGCGATGATTCCGGGGTCAGCGTCGGGAAACAGGATGAGGAGTACGAACGTTGCGAGGAGGAACGCGAGGCTCGACAGCGCCCACTCCTCGTCGATATCGGGGACGGGAACCTCGGGAAGCGGAACTCCGGACGTCGTTATCGGGACGAGGACGAGCGCCGCGACGAACAGGCAGACGAACGCGACGGGTGCGAGATGGGTGACGAATTCGACCGACGTCAGACCGCTGCGGTTCAGGATGTAGGCGTTCTGCGGGTTGCCGAGCGGCGTCGCCACGCTCCCGATGTTCGCGCCGAGGACGACGGCGATGAGCGGCGGAATCGGGTCGACGTCGGCGTTCCGGACCACCTTCACGAGAATCGGCGTCAGCAGGAGCACCGTCGCGTCGTTGAGCGCGAACGTACTGAGGACGGCCGCGAGCACGAGCGTCCCGACGGTCAACCGTCGGGCCGTCCCGGTGTAGTCCACGAGATACGACCCTGCCCACCCGTAAAAGCCGCTCAGCGAGAGCGCTTCGACGTGCGCGAGCATGCCGAACAGCAGGAGTAGGGTGCTCGTGTCCACGCTCGCCAGCGCCTCGTCGGGGGAAATGGCCCCGATGGCGAGGACGACGACTGCACCCGTCGCGCTCGTCAACGACCGGCTGAGGGGGTAGACGCGGATCTGATTGAAGAACAGCAGGCCGAACGTCACGAGGACGACGGCGATCACGAGCGCGTCGGAAGCCATGTCCGGTTGTTCACTCGGGGAAATAAAGGATGTTCGGACAGGATGAGGGTCGCGTTTCGACCCTCGACCGAAATATACAGTGTGACTTTCGTCGATTCGTGGCGATTCGAGTCAGTCCCGCGTCTTGATGAGGAACTTCATGTCGCCCTCGAAGACGACGGTGTCCTCCTGGTTCGTCATCGTGGTGTCGATGGTGACGAGACCGGCGTCGTCACGGCTGGACAGTTCCTTGGTTTCGGTGACTTCCATGTCGAGCGAGATGGTGTCGTCCATCTTGACGGGGGCGGGGATGTCCATGTAGTTCATGCCGAGGAACGCGAGGACGGTGCGTTCGAGGAAGCCACAGCGGTAGACGAACCCGGTGGCCAGCGAAAACGTCATCGGGCCGTGGGCGACGCGCTCGCCGAAGTATTCGTCCTCGGCGTACTCCTTGTTGGTGTGGAGTTCCGTCCAGTCGCCCGTGAAGGCCGAGTGCTGAACGAAGTCGTACTCGGTGACGGTTCGGCCGACGCTTTCGAACGTTTGGCCCTCTTCGAAGTCCTCGAAGTGGTGCGGTTCGTAGCTGTAAGGCATGTCGAAATCCACTCGGCAAGAATATAAGTAATTATTGCACTGAATCGGTGTATGGCGAACGTTCCGGACGACAGGCGCGAGAGAATCGCGAGCGACCCGTTCTGTGAAACCCTCGGAATCGAACTCACGGCGCTGGAATCGGGCCACGCCCGAACCGAACTCGAGATTCGAGACGAACTGCTCAACTTCCACGGGACGCCCCACGGCGGCCTGGTGTACTCGCTCGCGGACGCGGCGTTCGCCGCCGCGTCCAATTCCGACGGCGAGACGGCGCTCGCGTTGGAGACGAACATCTCGTACCTCGCGGCGGCGGACGTCGGTGACACGCTCGTCGCAATCGCCGAGCGCGAGGACGAGACGCGGCGCACGGGGACGTACAGAGTCGATGTCGGTGTAGAGAAAGACGGATCGGACGGGAACGAGGGGGAGGACACGGAAACGGCGGACGACGACGGACTGGCGGAAGTCGCGATATTCCGTGGCCGAGTGTACAAACCCTGATCGTTTCCCGTACCGCACCCCCCGCTAACCCGTCAGTGGATCGTGCTTATTGAAAAATTCGTTTGAATTTTCACCACTCAGCTAAGAATACAATCGAGAGTACATTTCGTTCGAAAATCGTTGGATGTGACTCCATTCGAAACGTTCATCTGTCGAAAATGAAGATTTAATCGCCGATCTATTCTTAAATTCATAACTCACGGAGATAATAGTGTGATTTATACGGTTTCAGCAAATCGCGTGTGATATGAACACGAGTCCCATGCCGTGGGCTCCATCGTTACTGTACGCGGCGACCGGCGGGCGGCCATCGCGGCGGAACGTCGTCGTGTTGTCCGACGGAGCGGACGACGAACGGGCGATTTCGTTCGCGGCGGCGCTCGCAGACGCTCGCGGTGGGACGCTGGTCCTCGTCAACGTTGCCGTCCGGTCGTCCGGAACCCCGCTCGGCCTCGCGGAGAAAGTGCTCGACGAACGGCGCAAGGTGGCCCAAAACAGGCTTCGAACGGTGGTGGATTCGTCGTCCGAAGTACGGACCCGGGCGGCGGCCCGCGTCGGACGGACCGTTCCGGTCATCGCACGGAACGTGTGCGCGGAGTTCTCGGCCGATGTCGTCATCGTCGCCGAATCCGATTCCACGTTGCCGACCCCCTCGGCCGAAGCGTTTCGACACGCGTCGGCCGCAGCGTGGACTGCGATGTCGTCTCGGTCGGTGGGGCACACACGTCGCGCGACGTGTCCTCTATCCTCGTTCCGGTCGCTGGGGGGCCACACTCCGGACGGGCCGTCGACGTGGCGCGTTGTTTGGCCGAAAAACACGGTGCGTGGGTCGAACTGCTCCACGTCGTTCCCGAAACTGGGGACGACGAGTTCCTCGCGGACGCGGAGGGATACGTCACTGCGGCGAACGAACGGTTGGACGAGTTCGAAGGGGTGGACGAGTGGATTTTGGAGGCCGACGACGCTGCCGAGGCAATTATCGACCAATCCCAATACTATGACGTGACCGTTCTCGGCGCGCCGCAGAAACACAGACTCCACGAGTTCGTCTTCGGTTCCACGACCGAGGACGTTCGCTCCTCGGCGTACAGCACCGTCATCAGCGTCGAACGACGGAACGGGCGCGAGTCACTGTTGAATAATTGGCTCCGGACCGAATGACCGGTTTCGAATAATTGATTCCGAATGACCGGTTTCGAATAATTGATTCCGAACCGGATCGATCCACCGACTTCGGAACGAACGTCGCTGGATTCCGATTACGACGTCGTTTCGGTCTTCTCGCCCGTGGTCACGCTGTCGAACCGTTGGACGACATCGAACCGTGTCGTGGCCGCGTCAGCGATGGTCGAACACGCGTTTCACTTTGCCGACCTCGGTTCGTTCGAGGGTGCCGGGTTCGACCACTTCGAGTTCGTCGGGTTTCACGTCGAGAATCTCGCGCAGGCAGGAATCGATCCGGTCGCGGAGTTCCGCGGGCGAGTCCTCGAAGTTTTCGTGGTATTCGACGGAAATCTTCATCCTGTCGAGTTGGCCGTCCCGCGTCAGGTCGATGCGATAGTGTGGCGCGACGGCGTCCAGATCGATCATCACTTCCTCGATTTGGCTCGGGTAGACGTTCACGCCGCGAACGATGAGCAGGTCGTCGGCGCGGCCGGTGACGTTGCCCATGCGAACCATCGTCCGTCCGCACGCACACTTCTCGTAGTTCAACGTCGTCATGTCGCCGGTTCGGTAGCGCAATACGGGAAGGGCTTCCTTCGTTAGACTGGTGATGACGAGTTCTCCCTCCTCCCCCTCGGGAAGCGGTTCGCCCGTCTCCGGGTCGATGACTTCGGGATAGAAGTGGTCCTCCCAGATGTGCTGGCCGTCCTGTGCTTCGGCGCATTCGATGGAAACGCCCGGTCCGATGATTTCCGAGAGACCGTACACGTCCACGGCGGTCACGCCGAGCGCCTCCTCGATTTCCTCGCGCATCGGGTCCGTGAACGGTTCCGCGCCGATGATGACGGTTTCGAGCGCGAGGTCGTGCGGGTCGATGCCGCGGTCCTCCATCGCTTCGGCGAGGTAGAGACAGTACGACGGGGTACACGAGAGCACCTCGCTTTCCAAATCCTGTAACATGTCGATCTGTCGGGCGGTGTTGCCACCACCGACTGGAATGACGCACGCGCCGAGTTCCTCGACGCCGTCGTGGAACCCGAGGCCGCCCGTGAACAGGCCGTAGCCGTAGGCGTTCTGAACGACGTGCTCCGGTTCGACGCCCGCCGCACTGAGCGACCGGGCCATCACCTCGCGCCAGATGCCGAGGTCCGAGTCCGTGTAGCCGACGATTTTCGGCTTCCCGGTGGTCCCCGACGAAGCGTGGATACGGGCCAACTCCGCGCGCGGTACCGCGAACATCCCGTCCGGGTAGTTGTCACGGAAGTCCTCCTTCGTCGTGAACGGGAGTTTCGAGACGTCCTCGACGCCTCCGATGTCGCCGGGCGAGATGTTCGCTTCGTCCAACGCATCACGATAGTGAGGGACGTTTTCGTAGGCGTGTGCGACCGTCTCCGCCAGTCGCCCGTCCTGAATCGCACGCAGCTCCGCCCGAGATGACACCTCGGTGTCACTGTATATCATGCTTGTTCATGATTGGAAGGGGCGCGGGAAAACTGTTACTCGACCGGCGTCGAAACGTGCCACTTCGGATGAAAGTTTATTTTCTTTGCCGTTGCACCCCGACGGGATGGCAACAGTCTCGGAGCTCTGGGGGCGGTCGGAGGGTCGCAATCGACACTGGTGGGTCTTCGTGGGGGGGTACGCGGGAATCGTCCTCGCGCTCCTCCTCGTCGTGACGCTCGGCAGCGGTTCGACACTGGCCGACACGCTCCTTCCCGTGGCGCTCTTCTACGCACCACCGTTCGTCTCCGGTGCGAGCGCGTTCCGCGGCGGCGGCTACCTCGCCAGTCTCGCCGTCGGTCTCACTCCCGGCGTCCTGTACGCCATCGTCGTCGGGGCGCATGTGCTCGTCGGTCAACCAACGACCGCCCGAGCACCGCTGTGGGCACTGGCTGTCGGTTTCGGAATCATTGGCATCGTCGGGTCGTTACTCGGCTACGGCATCGGAACGGGCGTATTGCGATTCGTTCGGGGACGAGAACTCCGGTGAGCACCTGAGCACCCACGTCATCGAAAACGTGTGGGAAGGGGCCGGTTGCCACTCGAACCGATTACTCGGACAGAAATTCGATCAGCGAGTCGTTCACCGCTTCGGGTCGGTCGTTTTGGACCCAGTGACTGGCGTCGGATAGGCGCTCGATTCGCAAGTCGGGAATCCAGCGATCCAGTCCCTCGGTCAACTCGTTGCCGAGCGCGAAGTCCTCCATGCCCCAAATCAGCAGGGTCGGTACCGACACGTCGAGGGAGTGGCTCGACCCGCCAACGAGGGACCGAAGTCCCGTCGGAACGGCGTCGCGGAACAGCGCGCGGTAGTAGTTGATGGACCCCGTCAGCGCGCCGGGCTGAGAAGCGGCCTCGACGTAGCGCTGGACGTCCGCCTCGCTGAACGCGTCCGAGTTCACCGGCGTGTCCCGGAAGATTCCCTCGATGGAGTCGTAGTTTCGGGCGGAGAGGTACGCCTCCGGAAGCCACGGCAACTGGAAGAAGAACATGTACCACGAACGTCGGAGCTGTGCGGGCGTCCGCAGGACTTCGCGAAACCGACCCGGATGCGGTGCGTTCAGGACGGCGAGCTTGGCGACGCGCTCGGGGTGGCGGATTCCGACCTCCCACGCGACGGCACCACCCCAGTCGTGGCCGACGACGTACGCCTCGTCCTCGCCGAAGTGGTCCATGAGGCCGACAACGTCGCCGACCAACTCCTCGACGCGATACGATTCGACGCCGTAGGGTTTCTCCGAGACGTTGTATCCCCGCATGTCGGGCGCGACGACGTGGTACCCTGCCTCGGCGAGGGCCGGAATCTGGTCGCGCCACGAGTACCAGAATTCGGGGAAGCCGTGCAGGAGGAGGACGAGTGGACCATCACCCGCCTCGACGTAGTGGAGACGGACGCCGTTGACGATGGTCTCGTCGTGAGTCATGTCGGACATACGTCTACCGACGGTATTTTCGCCGATAAACGTTGACGTATGCTCGTGACCGAACCGTTCGCCCTGCCGCTGTCCGACGTTCGACCCAGTCAGTTGTACATAAACGGGCTGAAACTATCTCTCGTGACACAGTGGCTCGATTTCGATGCGCCGGAGTTCGACCCGCTTCCGGTGCGAAAAATCCACGGCGAGTGGACGCTCGCGGACGGACACACCCGCGCGTTCGTCGCTCATCTCTCGGGTGCTGACGAACTTCGCGTCGTTCGGGACACGGACGACGTTTCGATGGCGATGTACGAACAGTGCGTCTCGTGGTGTGAGGACGAAGGCATCACCGAGATCGGGGACCTTACTGGACGAGTCGTCACGAACGCGACCTTCGAAACGCGATGGATCGACCGCTGTCGGTCGCTCGAACCGTAATCAAGCGCGACCCGAGCTCACTCCAGAATTCGCTCGATGTAGTCGTCCATGTCGCGGGCAAGCGAACACGCGCCGGGCTGAATCCAAAAGTAGCTGTAGACGACGCCGTTGTCCTCCCCGCTCCCGGTGACCTTGTGTCGCCACTCGTCGCGCGGTTCGTCGGCGACGAGGTGGAAGAAGTGCCGCCGGTAGGCTTTCGGCTTCTCGTGGTGGTTCCACACGTCCGTGGAGAGCGGACGGACGGAATCGAAGTCGGTCAAACCGCTCTCCTCTCGCACTTCGCGGACGACTGCCTCGTGGGGCGCTTCCCCGTCCTCAATTGTCCCTTTCGGGACCTGCACGCAACGTCCTCGTTGGCGTGCTCGAAGACGAGCAGTTGGCGGGTCTGCGCGGCCTTGCGCGTGATGTACGCGTAGGCTTTTTCTTCGGTTACTGGTCGATCGATCACGGATACGATTACAAAACGAGGGGTAGGGGCGTAAGCGTTATTTCAATCAACTGTCTTGATCGGTGAAGCCTACTCCGTCACGAAAACGGACGAAACCACACCGCCGTCAGCAACAGCGCGAGGAAGACGTACGACCCGCGGATGAGCAACATCGTGGCGAGTTCCGGGCCGCTCCGGTAGGCGACGACGGCTACGGCACCGAACGCCAGGACTGCGAGAACGGAACTCGGCGGGAACACCCCCGACACCGAAAGTCCGAGGACACAGAGCAACGCGAACAGGATGAGTCCGTAGGCTGCGGTTCGAGCGCGATTCTGCCCGAGGACGACGGCCACGGTTCGTTTCGAGATGGTGCGGTCGTACTCGTAATCCTGCGCGTCGTCGATGACCTTCACGCCCGAGAGCAGAACCAGGAAGACGAGCGCGAACGCGATGGCGACGGGCGAGAGCGTCCCCGTCTGGACGTAGTAACCGCCGAGGATCGACAGCGCGATACCGAGCGGATAACCGGTCGTCGTCGTGATGGGGTTCGTATCCAGTTGCGGCGCGTGGAGGTAGCCGATGAACCACGTCGGGAGCGTGATGAGCACCGCGCCGACGCCGACGGTCACCCAGAGTCCCCCGAGGCAAACCAGAAAGAGGGTCGCGGCGGCGACGAGCAGGAGTTTACAACCCTTTGCCGTAAGCGGGTGGTCCTCGTCCTCGCCTCTGATGTAAAAATCGACGTAGCCGTCCTTGACGTGGGCCGTGTAGACGGCCGCGAAGATGGCGACCATGTGGAGTCCGCCGGTCGCGAGCGAAAATTCCCCGGCCAGCATGCTCCCGAACCACGAGGCGGCGACGGGCGGAAGCATGAACACTGGGTGGACTTGCGAAGCGACTGCGCGTGCGGCGGGAACCACGCCGGAACCGCGGCGTGAGATGGGCATCGAATCGACTGACAACGCCACCGATGATAAAGTCTCAGGCCGAACGAGGACGGAAAATTCAGCGAACCGCGTCCGCCGCCTCGCCCATGATTTCCAGCGCCGCCTCGATTTCCTCGATGCTCGTCGCGTAGGAGATGCGAGCGTAGCCCGCGCCGTGCTCGCCGAACGCCTCGCCGGGGACGACGACGACGCCGCGTTCGAGGACTTCGTCCACGAAGCCGTCCGGAACTTTCGGCATGGCGTAGAACGCGCCCTGCGGCGTCGGCGTTTCGAGTCCGATATCGTTCAAGCCGTCGAGAAGGATGTCACGCCGCTCCTCGAACGAGGCGGCCATCTCCTCGACGGTGTCCTGCGGGCCGGTCAGCGCGCCGAGCGCGGCGAACTGCGCCGGAGCGCTCGCGCAGGCCTGCACGTACTGATGAACGCGGAGCATGCGCTCGATCCTGCGCTCGCTTCCCGCGACCCAACCGAGTCGCCACCCGGTCATCGAGTACGTCTTCGAGCAGGCGTTGACGACGACGACGTTGTCAGTCTCCGCGAACTGCATCGGCGAGTGGTGTTCTCCCTCGAAGACGATGTGTTCGTACACCTCGTCGGAGATACAGAGCACGTCGTGTTCGTCCGCGATGCGGGCAAACTCGCGCATATCCTCCTCGTCCGACACGGCACCGGTCGGGTTGCCGGGGCTGTTGACGACGAACGCGGCGGTGTCCTCGGTGATGTTCTCCTCGATGGTTGCCGGGTCGAGCGTCAAATCCTCGCGCACGGGGACGGGTTTCGGCGTCCCGCCCGCGAGGTGGGTCAGCGCGTCGTACGCGACGAACCCGGGGTCGGGGAAGATGACTTCCTCGCCCGCGCTGACGTGCGCTTCGAGGGCGATGTGGAGCGCCTCGCTGCCACCCGCCGTGGCGATGATGTTCCCCGGCGGCACGTCGATGTCGTTGTCGCGTTCGTGTTTCGCGCTGATGGCTTCCCGAAGCTGGGGAATCCCTTTGTTCGACGTGTAGGCGTCCGTCGCGCCCGATTCGATGGCCTCCAGCGCGGCCTCCCGCGCGTGGTCCGGCGTCGGGAAGTCCGGTTGTCCGAGTCCGAGATTGATGGCGTCCTCACCTGCGGCCTCGAACACCTTCCGAATGCCGCTTATCGATACGTGTTCGACCCTGTCCGAAAAGCCGGTCATACACCGAAAGCGACGAAACGGAACCCGATAATTCTTCGCTTCGATTACTCGACTTGTGCGCGAAGCGCTTCGAGATGGTCGTCGATACGACTACCGGACAAGCAACATCCCTGTTTACTTGCCAGCATCTTATCGCGGATGATCTTCCACAGCGTTGTGATCCGCGGTATCGTCGTGTTACGCATTGATCCAGAATACGATCGCAAACAGTACTCCCATGAGTACAATGAAGCCCCCAATGGCGAACTGGCTTATCGCGCCCTTCTTGCCTTCTTGCACCAGTTCTTTCTTCGAGCGATCCGAGAGGATGAACTCACCGGACTCAGTTGGTTCGTCTATCGCGTAGGCGTGTTCCCCCCATTCCTGTGCAACCTCGCGGACCGTTCCGACCACGTAGACCTCCTGGCCGGGTTTGATTACTCCTTCCGAGTATCGCCGACGGTCCCCAATACTTAACGGCCCGTGGTGATGTCGCGTGCCTTCGTCAATATTCGGTTCGTTCTGGATATATCGTTGAATTCGCTCCGGCGGTTCGTCTCCGCTCCCAACTTCTGTTTGTGTTTGCTCTATATCCAATCCACCATCGGCAGGAAGTTCCACTTGGACCTCCCCGGTTCCATCGCTCACAGTCATTGGTACACCGATTTCTTCTTCGTGGATGGTCACCCAACTTGCGCCCTCACCGTTATCTTGCCACTCCTCAACCGTAACATGGGCCGCCAATGCGTCCTCTCTCTCAAGCGGCGATTTTAGTTGGGTTGCATTCTCGGACAGATGAGCGGTTCCCTTCACCCCAACCGTCCCGGGTTGGAGGTCACTAATGTGCATCGTCTCGATAGCAGCAATCCGGTTGCTCTGTACCTGGTCTCGACGACCGTTGTACATCATATAACAGCCGAACGCTGCAAATGGCAAGCCAAAACATGGTCCCACGAGCTTGAGTAGAAAATTCTGAACCATTTGTCGGCAAAAACACCCGTCCATAAATGAATGCTTGGGAACAGAGAGAAATTTAAATGATAGTCTATGGGTGGTGAAACTAGACGACCTATAACGGTTACATATATGTCTATATGAATATCTGAAATAAAAATCGTCCGTCAAGGAATATCGAACTCCGAGTGGGTCAACGCATCGGCAACAATCGATGCAGACTGATTTCCGGATCACTCGATTTTCGCTTCGATTACTCGAGTTGTGCGCGAAGTGCGTCGAGATGGTCGTCGATAACCGAGAGGGCCGCGTCGGCGTCCATGTAGCCGTTGTCGTACTCGCTGTACACCTTGTCCACGTCGCGGAAGAACTGGTCCAAATCCACGTTGTCAGTATCGCTCATGAGTGGGGGAAAGCGGTTGGGATGGAAAAAGGCGATGGCTTCGGAGAAGTATGATGATCCTTCCTGTGAAACTGGTTACTAACCCAACAACCCCCACGACCAACCATGCCAGATCACTTTCCCACCGTTCGAGTCGCCGAGACGGAACTGAAGGTCGGACGAACGCCAGCACATCCGGAGGACGAGTTCGAGTTTCAACCGGACGACTCGCTCGCCGACGACTCGTTCGTTGCCACCGCTATCGAACCGACTCGGGAGATGACGAACGAACACCCCCCAAGCGTCGAAGTTTCCATCACGAACGTCAGGGACACCCCAATCGACGTGACGTTCGGTGCGACGCCGCCGCTCGACGTGTATCCGGGAAAGGATGACGCTGAGGGACTGTTGTACCTGATTCCGCTCGAATCGGATGACGTTTCTATCACACCCGAACGGCTCGTTCCCGATTCGATGGAACACGGTATCTGGCGGGTAACGGAGTCGTTCACGATTCCGGAATCGGTAACGATTCTCACCATCGAACCGGGGAAATCCATCACGGGCGAGTACGCGGTTCTCGGGCAACCACTGGGAAAAGAAAGGGGATCCGACGCGCCGAGTTCCGCCCGTGGTCTCGTTCCGGGAACTTACGCGTTCGTCGGCGATTACTTCGTTGACGAAACGACCCCATCGATTTGGATACAGTGGAAGTTCGAACTCGTGGTCGAAGCGTAACTGCACGATTAACCGACATTCTAAATAGTCGTCTCGTCCGTTCTCGTGACGATGAGCGACGAACTACACTCCTTGCTGGAATGGTTCGATTTGAAGGACGAACTCCGTACCGGGTGGGTTCTGCGGAACATCGAGGCTCCGGAGTCGGTCGCGGCACACACGTGGGGGACGGCATCGCTGTGTCTCCTCTACGCCGGACGGGCCGACGTCGACCGCGAACGAGCGGTTACGATGGCCCTCATCCACGACCTCGGGGAAGCGCGAACAGGGGATATCGCCACCCGCGCGGAAGACGGGCGGGAGACCATCTCGGCGGCGGAGAAAGAAGCCGCCGAACGGAACGCGGTAACCGACCTCGTCAGTCCCTTCGAGGACGGCGAGTTGGTGTCGCTGTGGGAGGAGTACGAGGCGCGGGAGACGCGGACCGCGCGGTTCGTCAAGGACATGGACTTGGTCGATAACTGCCTTCAGGCGCTCAAGTACGAGTCCCAGAACCGGTACGACGACACCGAATCGAACGACCACTTCGACGAATTCGAGAACTTGGACGAGTTCTTCGCCACCGCCGCCCCGCGCTTTCAAACGCAGTTGGGGGAGGAACTGTTCGAGCGGACCAAAACGGAGTACGAGAACGAAATCGGACGTGAGTGTCAACTTTGAACATCTCTTTACCACCCGTCCTCCATCGAGTTCGCTAGCACCAATCGACAGGGGCGTCGAAAACGTGCATTTTCACAACCGCCAGAAATCAGCAACCGACACAGTCACGGGGACCAGCAACACTCCCGGAAAATCGGATATTTTCCGGGCCGACGACCGAACGGAGTTCAGACACCTCGCTCCGCGAGGTATCTGAAACGAAGTGAGGGAGGAGTGTCTTCGTGAGTAAAGCGAACGAAGGCTCGGAAGTCGCAGCCCGCGAACGAAGTGAGCTGGAACGTCTTCCGGCGCTTTTGATGAACGTTTTACAGGGAAGCCGTCAGCGGTCGCGCGCTACGGCACGCGACCGCTGACTTCTGACCGTCGTAAAACGTTCTATTGGAACATTCTGAGCGGTTGAGCCTGCGAACTCTCCGCCTCTTCGGTCTGCTGCATGCGCTGTGCGAACTGCTCTTTCTGCTCGCGAATCTCCTCGGCGCTCTCGACCAGTTCTTCGGTGTTCACTTCGGTACCGGCGATGGGGTCGACTCCCTTTTCGAGGAGGACGCGGGCCGCTTCGGGGTCGGGGAACTGCGGGTCGGATTCGACGATCAGGCCGATTGCGCCGAGGCCGTGTCGACTGGCGCGGTGAAGGAGCGCGCCGGTCGGGCCGCTAATGGCACCCATCTCGGTCGGGAAACCGATGTCATACTCTTCGAGCAGTTGGGCCATGTCGCCGGTCGCGGTCCCGTACAGTTCGGGCACTTTTCCGGGTTGTTTCTGCTGGGGCAGGCCGCTCAGGTAGAGCGGCGTCACGTCGTTCGATTCCATCCAACCCGTGACACAGTCCGCGAACTCCGGGGCGGCGTCCGCCGAGATGGGAACGTCGCTTCGCAGCGCGAGCAAGTCGCGTTCCTCGTCGGCGTAGATGCGAACCGGCGGGAGGAGGTCTGGTTTTCCGTCCTCGTAGATTGCGATTTGGGGGATTCCATCGCAGTCCACCGCGGCGTAGTAGGTCATATCGAACTGTTCGATGAGATGGTCCGTGGCGATTTTGCCGACCAGTCCGAGTCCGGGGAGCCCTTCGACCAACGTCGGTTCGTCGAGTTCGATATCGTCCGCGACGACGGCGATATTCGTCATACCCGTAAATTCGGACCGACTCGTCTTAATAACGAGGGCGAGGGAAAACGGTGAGACGGTCGGGGCGGCCACCGACGACTTCGAAACCCACAAACACCTCTCGCCCGCATAGCCGAGCAATGGACGCACTGGAGCGCTACGAACCCATACTCGACGATTTCGAGGCGTTTCTCGCGGCGTGTGAGCGCCCGCTGCCCTCTGTCGTCAGGGTCAACCGCATCAAAGCGACCCGCGAGCAGGTAACGCGGGCGTTCGACGAGGGCGGCGTCGAGTGGTCGCCGCGCGATTGGAACGAGAACGTACTGGAAATCGAGGGAAAACCCGGCAACACGTGGCCCTCGTTTCACGGCTGGACGCACGGGCAGGAGGAGGTCTCCTCGATTCCGGCATTCGTCCTCGACCCCGAACCGGGCGAGGGGGTGTTGGACGCTTGTGCTGCACCGGGGAGCAAGACGACCCAACTCGCCGCGCTGATGGACGACGAGGGGTTGGTCGTGGCGAACGACAGCAACCTCGGCCGACTGTCGGCACTCCGGTTCAACACCGAACGACTCGGCGTCACCTGCGCGGCCGTGACGAATCAGGACGCCAGGAACTTCTCGCTCAAACCGTTTGGCATCGAGACCTTCGATGCGTCGCTCGTGGACGTTCCGTGTTCCTGCGAGGGGACGATTCGGAAGAACCCGACCGCGCTGGACGACTGGGGACTCGACCACATCGAAGGCGTCGCTGGCGTACAGAAAGGGATTCTCCGACGGGCGATACAGGCTACACGCGAGGGGGGCAAAGTGGTGTACTCCACCTGCACGTTCGCCCCGGAGGAGAACGAGGCCGTCCTCGATTACGTCCTCTCCCGCGAGGACTGCCGAATGGTCGAGTACGACATCGGCCTGCGATCCGAACCGGGACTCACGGAGTGGAAAGATGACGAGTTCGACGACAGCATTCGGAAGGCGAAACGGTTCTACCCGCACCACAACGACACCGGCGGGTTCTTCTGTGCGAAGTTGGAGGTGGGCCGATGAGCGATACCGATGAGGAACTCGCGTCGAACGACGGCCAGCGATTCGACCGCCTGCCGGAGACGGAAGACGACCGCGAGGTGTCGGGGCGCGTGAGTAGAACCGAAGTGCTCGACTGGTGGGAAGAGCGGTTCGGCATCCCGCCGGAGACGTTCGAGCACGCCTCCTTCTGGGAGAAGGGGAAAGGAAAGATATGGATACTCGACGGCGATCTGGAGTCGCCGGTTCACATCGAAGCGCTCGGGATGACGTTCCTCCGCACGCGACAGCGCCACTGGAAGCCGACGACGAACGCGTCCCAGCGGTTCGGTCGGCACGCGACGAAAAACGTCATCGAACTCGACGCCGAGCAGGCCGAGCGGTTCGCCCGTGGCGAGGATCAGGAAATCGATTGGGACGGCGATTGGGGCTATCTCATCGCCGCACACGAAATCGCGGGCGGACTCGAACCGCTCGGCGTCGGCCTGTTCCTTCACGGCGAACTCCAATCGCTCGTGCCGCAAGGGCGACAGCGGGACCTCTGAGGGTTTCACACCACCTATCTCACTCGCGGCGTCGCACGACGCCGCCGCCCAGTCCCTCCCACTCGACGACGTAGCCGAGTTCCGAGAGGAGCGCGCTGTCGTCCTCGATGCCACGCTCGGAGAACGTCGATTTCGCGTCCGAGTAGGCCATACCGTCCTCGATTTCGTCCCCGACTTCCGTGAGGACGGCGGGTCGAATCAGCGTTCTGCCGACCTGTCGATGCCGGGGAAACGACTTGCCTTCCAGCGCGTCTTCGCTGACGCCGTGTTCCGCCGCGAGGTCTGCGATGGAAATCACGTCCGCGTCCGGCACGAGTTCGTTGGGGAGCGAATCGACGCTCGCGGCGACGAGTTCGTCCTCGTACCGCCGGAGCGCGTCACGGACGTCCTTCAATCGAATCGACCCCGAGTACGGGATCGCGCGGTGGTCCCGGGCGGAAATCTCCTCGCCGACGCCGAGGGTCTCGTCCACTGCGACGAGCAGTTGCACGTCGTCCACGGCGTCCAACTGCGAGAGCTTCTTTGCGACGTATTCGGGCGTCCAGAATCCCATGATCTCGAAGAACACGCGGAAGTCGGCGTGCCGATAGTCGAAGGCGAAGTCCGGAATCATCACTCGGGCACCCGCCGCGAGGGGTTCCGGTTCGCGTACGAGGTCCCAGTCCAGTTCGAGCGCTTCGAATCGGGTCGCGAACTCCCGCTCGACGTCGCTATCGAACGTGACGTCGCCGATGGGTTCCGTTCCGGGTGGCCGGATAGGGTCCGCATCGGAGAGCACGAGTTCGCGCTCGGTTCCGTAGTCGTCGATGGTCGCCACGAGTCGCCACGAATCGGCCTTGACGACGGTTCGAAGCAGGCGGGCGAACCGCGTTCCGTATCGCCGCGTCGAACGGAAGAGCGCGTCCGGGCCGGTGACGACGACTTCTCGTCCGTCGTCCGTCTTGTGAATCTCGTACATCAACCGGAGTCGTTTGACGGCCGAGACGAGCGCTCGCGGGTCCGAGGTTCGTACCCGGAGTTCCGTCGCGTCGAACAGCGCGGTTTGGGCGAGCGAGAGGTTGTACTGGGCGACGAGTTCGTCGGGGTCCCACCGGGAATCGAACGCGACGAGCGGTTGGCGCTCTTCGAGGTCGGCGTACAGCGAGGTGGCGACGTCGTCCGGAGTCGCGTCGAGACGCTCCGCGGCGCGGTCCAGCACCGTCTTTCGCTCCGCTTCGGTTGCGACACCGACCGTCTCCGCGGTTTCGAACGCGACGGTTCGAGCGCGTTCGGGCGGGACGGGGGCGCGAGGTTCGAACATCGCTTCACGTTCGAGAAGTTTGGCGAACCCGCGAACGAGTTTGAAATCCGACGCCTCGGTTTCGAGGTCCGAAAGTGAGGACTGGAGACGAGCGTGCGGTTCGCCGACGTGGCCCTGATACGTGCCGAGCACGCGTGCTGCGAGCGGTCGGTGTTCTCGGTCGGCGAACTGCGGATGGTAGCCTCCCCCGGCGCGGGATACCCGGAGCAGGTCTTTCGTAAGCACGGCGTGGGGTACGTAGTTCGAATACAAAAGAAGTCGGAATGAGAAGATTCATTCCAACTGCTCCAATGGGTATGGAGTATGCGAAGACGGGAATCCCTCCAGAAACTCGGTCTCGTTGTCTCTCTTACCTCGATGAGCGGTTGTGCAGCCATTCTCGGTGACCGTGGAAATCGGAAGGATGACGGTGATAATAGTCGATCCGGAGACCTAGAAAGTCGCGGAATCAAACCGAAGAAGGGGGAAAACGGTCACCTCGTGGTCGTCGTTACCGTGAAAAATACCGGAAAGGAAACGGAGTCCGCGGACCTCAAGGTGACAGTAAAAACGGACGGTACCGTTCACGAGGAAACACCGACTATAACGGTTCCCGCAGGAAAGACGAAAGAGGTCAGTGTTCCCTTCGACATGACGTACGACAGATATGAGAACGCAACGAACCGGCCGATATCCATCAATCTGAAGTAACTACAGCAGCCACCAGATCAGAATCGCGACCACGAGCATTTTTTTGGTGAGTATCACGCCGACGATGAACTCTTCCATGGTTATCGACCGCATCCGAGCGAGAAATCGGCGGACAGGTACTCGAACACGCTCCGCGTTAACGGCTTCGTGAAAGGAATCGTACCCGCTTGAGGACACGGTGTGGGCGGTCGGAACCCATTCGTCACCCGTGTATCGAACTGCCAGCGGAAGTTCTTCCAAGTAACCAACCTGCGCGAACTCGAAACCGTGTTCGGCGGTCACGGCTTCGAGGTTACGCACGTCACCGTCGTCGTCCAAATCGTAACTGATCCGTTCCGGGTCGGCCGTCCACCCGAAGTCGAGTGAAAGCCTGACGTGCGTCTCGGTCACGTGCACGCGCCGAACGGTTGCCGTCTCGGTGTTCCCGACCTGCTCTTTCCGTTTCGCAGTCAGTAGTTCGTATTCGTCGGTCGTCGATGGGGTGGATACTTCGGTCATCGTCAGTCTCAGGTTCGAAGAGTAGTCGGGGGCGACCCCTGGGAGCCATGTCAGAGGGAGAGGTCGTCCCCATCCGAGACAAAGACGACACGAATATTGAGTACTATCAGGATACTATCAAAACTATAGATGCAAAAGATAGTATGAAAACATTCTATACTATCTGAACGGATGGACGAAAATCTATCGTCGACGGTTCGCGACGCGAACTTCGGCCGTCTCCTCGGTGACGACTTCGTACAGGAGCGCACGCCCTCCGTCGTCCTTTGCGCGGAGGATTCGGCCGAGACGTTGGGTGAACTCGCGTTCGCTTCCGCTCCCGGAAAGGACGACTGCAACGTTGGCATCCGGGACGTCCACCCCTTCGTCCAACACGTTCGACGTGATGACGCGCGAGTACTCCCCCCGCCGAAAGCGGTCGAGAATTTCCCGACGTTCGGGGGCCGACGTCTGGTGGGTGATCGCCGGAATGAGAAATCGCTCCGAGAGGCGGTACACGAGGTCGTTGTGGGCGGTGAAAACGATGATCCGGTCGTCCCGGTGGTTGCCGAGGATTTCACCGAGCGTGGTGACTTTCCCCTCGCTGTTCATCATGATGTCCCGCGCGCGTTGCTTGGCGAGGAGCGCCTTGCGGGCTTTCGGGTCGCTTCCTGACCGCTTGACGAGTTCCTGATAGTCGCTCCCGCTCCGCATCTGAATGGACGAACTGGCGAGGTAGTTGGTGAAGACGCCCTGTGCCGCCTCGTATCGCTCGCGCTCCTCGGGCGTGAGTTCGACGGTCATGCGTTTCACGTCGTACGGCGCGAGGTGAGTTCCGGCGAGTTCGTCCACGTCGATGTCGAAAATTTTCTGTCCGACGAGGTCGCTCACGACCTCGTGTGCGCCGTCCGGTCGTTCGAACGTCGCGGTCAACCCCATTCTGGCGGGGGCGGCGAGCAGGCGAGCGATTTCTCGGTATCCTTCGCCGCCGAGGTGGTGCACTTCGTCGAAGATGACGAGACCGAACCGGTCGCCGATGTCGTCGGCCCGGAGATACGCCGAGTCGTAAGTCGAAACGGTGAGTCCCTCGACGTTCTGTTCGCCGCCGCCGAGTTGGCCGATGGGAACGTCGAACTCGGTTTCGAGGATACGCCGCCACTGCGTGAGCAGGTCGATGGTCGGAACGACGACGAGCGTCGGGGTCTGACAGCGTTCGATGGCCTTCACGCCGATGACGGTTTTTCCGCTTCCCGTCGGAAGTTCGAGAACTCCGTGCCGTCCCGCGTCCTCCCACGAATCGAGTGCGTCTTTCTGATAATCACGCAGTTCGTAGGCGGAGTAGAGCGGCGGAAGTTCAGGGAGTTCGAGGACGGTCTCCGCGATGGAGAGTCCATTCTCCTCGCAGTACTTGCGGATGGCCGCGTAGCGGAAGGCGGGAGCGCGGCGCGTCTTCGAGCGCGGGTCGGGTTCGGTGTGGGGAATTTCGCGCTCGGTTTCGACCCGAAGCGTCCCGTTCTCGAAGGAGAGGGTCACGTCTGCCACACTGAACGTGGGGAGTACGGAATCTAAAAGGTGCCGAGGCTGGCCTGCAGGCTTCGGTCGGTCGTGCCGACTTCGAGTTCGTAGCCGACGAGGTCGCGCATGTCCGTCGCGTAGGCCGTCCCGGCGCGTTCGAGGACGAGAACGCGGCCTTGCGTTCCGAGGACGGTACCGCTGGCGAGCGTCTCGTGGACGGGTGCGGATTCCAGTTCGAACCCATAATCGAACTCGAACGTTTCGAGCGGGTCGAACCGGGACACTGCCTCCTGCCACGCGGTTCCGTCGACGGTTCGATTGAGGGTTCGAATCTTCGCCGGGACGCGGACGCGGTCGGTGAACGTCTCGGCGATTTCAGCTTCGCGCTGGCGGGCGATTCGACCATCCTTCACGGTCGCGAGGTGGGCGGCGCGGTCCGCACCCTGTTCCCGAAGTCGCGTTTCGAGTCTCCACTCACGGGTGACGCCGACTTTGAATATCGTGGGTGCGAACGCGGCGAGGTAGATGGCGTGGTCCTCGAAACAGTCCATCTCGTCCTTGAGACAGGTGCCGGTACAGCGAGCACAGACCCACGTGCTTGTGTGGACGTCACAGTAGGGGGCGTCGGGGCGAGAACAGGGGATGTGCGTCGATCCGTCGAACGTTCCCGCACAGTGTCGTTCTCCGAGCGTGTATTCGAGTTCGGTCCCCCGTTCGAGCGTCTCGCGCGAAAGGGAATCGCCGTCGCTCACCAGCAGTGCTGGTGGTTCGTCACCGGATGCGCCCGTCTCGTAGCCGACGATCTGCACAACTGACGTTGGGTTTCACCGGATAAAAGACGTATCGTTCCGCCCGATATCTACGGGTTCTCGTTCTCATCTGTTGATTTTTTATTATCTTAATGTGGACCACATTTATGAAAATAGTTTAATAATACCCCTTGCAATGGTACGTCGTGTCAGGCCACGAATCGGGTGGTTCCGAGCGGGATACCGTCGAAGCGAACATCGGGTACGACGGTGAGGGAGGCAAACGAGCGGCGTTGGACGCCGCAGTGACCGTCGTTCGGGAGTTCGAGTCGCTCGACGTGGTGACGGTGGTGATTCCGCGCACAAAGTGGGAGGAACTGGACGGCCATCCCGAAATACGCTACGTCGAGGAAAACGCGCAATCCGGGGCGTAACGGTGTCTCTTCGGTGATGGTCAAACGGTCAGTGAAGCTGAAACTGTGGTTTATTTTCACAACATGGGCAAGAAATTATATTAACACATGGTTTATTGTTACAGTTGCATGGTAAGGAAAGCCAATGGCGTATCACGGCGTAAAATTCTCAAACTGACTGGCGGTTCGCTCGCGGCGGCGGGTGCGACCGGACTCGCGGCGGCGAAGCCGACGGACACGGTGGAGGTGAACGTCGGGTTCAAGAGCGCACGCGGACGGGCGATGACCCGAAGCAGTGCGGACGACGTGGTGCGGGAGTTCAATTCAATCGACGCGATGACGATCCGTGTGCCGAAACGGGCGGCGACCGCGCTCGAAAAGAACCCTCACGTTCGATACGTCGAGGAGAACGGCACGATGCACGCACTGGGCCAAACGCTTCCGTGGGGCGTGGACCGCGTGGACGCCGACGTCGCGCACGACGACGGTGACACCGGCGCGGGCGCTGATATCGCCATCATCGACACGGGAATCGACTCGGATCATCCCGACCTCCAAGCCAACATCGGGTCTGGCAAGGCGTTCGTCAAGTGTCGCGGCGGAAAGAGCACGTGCCGGAACGACTGGGACGACGACAACGAACACGGCACGCACTGTGGTGGTATCGCGGACGCCGTGGACAACAGCCAAGGCGTCGTCGGCGTCTCGACGCAGGCGACGCTCCACGCCGTCAAAGTGCTCGACAACCAGGGTAGCGGGTCGTACTCGGACATCGCGGCGGGTATCGAGTACGTCGCGGATCAGGGATGGGACGTCGGGAGCATGAGTCTCGGCGGTTCGTCCGGTTCCTCCACGCTCCGCGATGCGTGTCAGTACGCGGTGGACAACGGTGTCTTCCTCGTCGCCGCGGCGGGCAACAGCGGTCCGTGTACCGACTGCGTCGGCTACCCCGCAGCCTATCCGGAAGTCATGGCAGTCGGTTCGACGAACTCCTCGGACGGCCTCTCGTACTTCTCCAGCACCGGATCGGAAGTCGAGATTGCCGCACCCGGCAGTAGTATCTACTCGACCGTCCCCGGCGGCTACGACACCCTCTCGGGAACGTCGATGGCGACCCCGCACGTCGCGGGGACCGCCGGTCAGTTGATGGCCGACGGGGCGTCGAACACGCAGGCGCGGGACACGATCAAACAAACCGCGGAGGACATCGGCCTTTCGAGCAACGAGAGCGGCGCAGGACTCCTCGACACGGCGGCCGCACTCGGTCTCGACTCCAGCGACAACTAACCCGGTCTGTTCGGTAGCCGACCATCGCTCCCCCGATTTATACAAAATTCATTATCCGATAGAAAGTTAATATCTCTTCAATTTTACTTATACTAAGTAAAATAGTTAATCTTTTAAACTCATGTTTCATTCTACCATATGGTATGGTAAGGAAAGCCAATGGCGTATCACGACGTAATATTCTCAAACTGACCGGTGGCTCCATCGCAGCGGCCGGTGCGACTGGCTTGGCATCGGCCGAGCCGACGGACAAGGTGGAAGTGAACGTCGGGTTCAAGAGCGCACGCGGACGGGCGATGACCCGAAGCAGTGCGGACGAAGTCGTCCGCGAGTTCAACTCCATCGAGGCGATGACGATTCGCGTCCCGAAACGGGCGGCGACCGCGCTCGAAAAGAACCCCCACATCCGCTACGTCGAGGAGAACGGCACGATGGAAGCCCTCGCTCAGACGACGCCGTGGGGCGTGGACCGCGTGGATGCGGACGTCGCGCACGACAACGGTGACACGGGTTCCGGTGCCGACATCGCCATCGTCGACACGGGAATCGACGACGACCACCCGGACCTGCAAGCGAACATCGGCTCGGGCAAGTCGTTCGTCACCTGTGGCAGCGGCGGATACACGGGTAGCTGTATCTTCTACGGGAACAGCAACTCCTGTAACGACTCGTGGTCCGACGACAACAACCACGGGACGCACTGTGCCGGTATCGCGAACGCCGTGGACAACAGCCAGGGCGTCGTCGGCGTCTCGACGCAGGCGACGCTCCACGCCGTCAAAGTGCTCGACTGTTCCGGAAGCGGGTCGTTTTCCGACATCGCGGCCGGTGTCGAGTACGTCGCGGATCAGGGTTGGGACGTCGCCAGCATGAGTCTCGGTGGCTCCTCCAGCTCGCAGGCGCTCAAGGACGCTATCGAGTACGCGTACGACAACGGCGTCGTGCTCGTGGCGGCGGCAGGCAACGACGGCCAGTGTACGGACTGTGTCGAGTACCCCGGTGCCTACCCCGAGACGATCACCGTCGCGTCCTCGAACGACAGCGACGAACAGTCCTCGTTCTCCAGCCAAGGTCCGGAAGTCAACATCATCGCCCCCGGTACCGACATCTATTCGACCGTCCCCGGCGGCTACGACACCTACTCCGGAACGTCGATGGCGACCCCGCACGTCGCCGGTGCGGTCGGTCAGCTAATCGCGCAGGGCTACTCGGCCCGCGACGCGGAGAGCCAAATCCTGAACACGACCGAGGACCTCGGCTTGTCGAGCAACGTACAGGGAAGCGGTCTCCTCGACGTCGCCGCCGCGCTCGGACTCGACTCCAGCGACAACTGAGACGGCGACCCGGTCGACGGTTCATCACACCAACTTTCGTTTTCAAAACCGACGAGCTACTGCACCGGACGCTTGGAACATTTACACACCAAATCAATTAGTAAATACTAGTACTAACTGCTAGAAATAAATATTATACTGGGTTGGTCTCTATTTGTTTTGATGACGGACGAAACACGAGTTACGACTCGTCGGACCGTATTGAAAGCGACCGGTGCATCGATGGTTGCCGTTGGTGCGAGCGGCGTCGCCGCCGGGACGGATGGGCTTCGGGAGGTAAACGTCGGCTTCGAGACACACTCCGGACGACGGATGGCCCGCGAAGCGGCGAACGACGTGGTACGGGAGTTCGACTCCATCGACGCGATGACGGTTCGCGTTCCGGCGAACGCGATATCGGCCCTCGAATCCGCGCCGGGCGTGGCGTACGTCGAGGAAAACGGGACGATGCGCGCGCTCCTGCAGGACCTTCCACACGGCGTGGACCGTATCGACGCCGACATCGCCATCGAGAGCGGTTACACCGGCACGGGTGCCGAGGTTGCCGTCGTGGATACCGGCATCGACTCGAACCATCCGGACCTGCAGGCGAACCTCGGGACTGGGAAAGCCGTCGTCGGGAGTTCGTGGAGCGACGACAACGGCCACGGGACACACGTCGCGGGAATCATCGGTGCCGCGAACGACGGTCAGGGCGTCGTCGGCGTCGCACCGGAGGCCACGCTCCACGCGGTAAAGGTGCTGGATAGCAACGGCAGTGGATCGTACTCCGACATCGCGGCGGGAATCGAGTGGGCGGCGGACCAGGGCTACGACGTCATCAACCTGAGTCTCGGCGGCGGGTCCGGGTCCTCGACGGTCGACTCCGCGGTGCAGTACGCCTACAGCAACGGTTGCCTGCTCGTCGGTGCATCGGGCGGGTCCGGTCCGTGCACGTCCTGTGTCGGCTATCCGGCCTCGTCGTCGGAGGTCGTCGCAGTGAGCGCATCGAACACCGAAGACGACATTGCCAGCTTTTCGAGTCGGGGCCCGG
The DNA here is from genome assembly GCF_001625445.1 of Haladaptatus sp. R4. Classification (NCBI taxonomy): domain Archaea; kingdom Methanobacteriati; phylum Methanobacteriota; class Halobacteria; order Halobacteriales; family Haladaptataceae; genus Haladaptatus; species Haladaptatus sp. R4. The sequence goes on from NZ_LWHG01000001.1 coordinate 120,932, forward strand.
AAATCGAACTCATCGCGCCCGGTAAAAGCGTCAACTCGACGTACTGGGACGACACCTACCGAACCCTCTCGGGGACGTCGATGTCGACGGCGCACGTCTCCGGCGCGGCGGCACAGGTGATGGCCACGGGGTACACGAACACGGGCGCACGCCAACGACTCCGTGAGACGGCGGAGGACCTCGGCCTGTCGAGCGACGAACAGGGCTACGGACTCGTGGACGTCGCGGCCGCGTTGGGACTGGATTCGAGCGAAAATTGAGCGACGAACGACGTCGAAACGGATTATTCCAGAAGAGTATATTGTTTTTCTTAATCTAGTGATCTAAGAAAAAAATTTAAGAGAGCACGCTACATGATTTCAATCGCAATGCCACGCAACGAAAAGGCGGTTTCACGACGTAACGTACTCAGGGCGACCGGTGGAGCGACGGCAGGACTGGCAGTCACTGGATTCGCAAACGCGAAACCGACGGACAAGGTACGGGTCAACGTCGGATATCGTGGAAAAGCAGGAAAGCGGGCGGCGATGGACGCGTCGTCGAAAGTTCACCACGACTTCTCGTTCGACGCGGTGACGCTCGAAGTACCGAAGAAGGCCGTCAAAGCGCTCCAACGACGGAGCGAGGTACGCTACGTCGAGGAGGACGGGACGATGCACGCACTCAGCCAGACCCTTCCGTGGGGCGTGGACCGCGTGGACGCCGATGAAGCACACAGTGCCGGATACACGGGCGCGGGCGCTGACATCGCCATCATCGACACGGGAATCGACTCCTCGCACCCCGACCTGGACAACAACATCGGCAGCGGGACCTCGTACACCAGTTCGAGCTGGGAGGACAACAACGGCCACGGGACGCACTGTGCCGGTATCGCGGCCGCGGAGGACAACAGTCAGGGTGTCGTCGGGGTCGCACCGGAGGCCACGCTCCACGCCGTGAAGGTACTGAACAGCAACGGGCGCGGGTCGTACTCCGACATCGCAGCGGGTATCGAATACGTCGCGAATCAGGGATGGGACGTCGGGAGTCTGAGCCTCGGCGGTTCGTCCGGTTCCTCCGCGTTGCAGGACGCGGTCTCGTACGCCTACAACAACGGCGTCTTCCTCGCCACGGCGGCCGGGAACTCCGGACCGTGCACGGACTGTGTCGGCTACCCGGCGAAGTACAGCGAATGTGTCGCCATCAGTTCGACGAACTCCTCGGACGGCCTCTCGTACTTCTCCAGCACCGGATCGGAAGTCGAGATTGCCGCACCCGGCAGCAGCATCTACTCGACCTACTACGGAGACTCCTACGAGACGCTCTCGGGAACGTCGATGGCGACCCCGCACGTCGCCGGTGCCGCAGGCATCCTGATGGGCCAACTCGGCTACTCCAACACGGGTGCCCGAAGCCGCCTCCAGAACACCGCGGAGGACCTCGGCCTGTCCAGCAACGAGCAGGGCTACGGCCTCCTGGACGTGTACTCGGCGGTCTAATCCCGACGACCGCATCATCACCAACACGCCGTTCTCATCACCAACACGCCGTTCTCATCACTAACACGGCCATCTCATCAGCTGACGGCCATCTCATCAGCTGACGGCCGTATCTCCATCAGTATCACCGGCGGCATTTTTCAGCAGGGGTCCCGAATCAGCGAGTCCGAAAGAGAAAGAGAGGGGAGAGTTGGAGCGAAGGGGACAACCTTTTCGAACTAGCGAAACGAATTGTAAATAATGACGCTCGAAAGCGAAGTAACGGCGACGCCGACGGACGGAACCGTCGAGTTCGAACTGCGGGTGAAAAACACCGACACCGACCCCACGAACGTGACGTTCCGGAGCGGCCTCAAGGCCGACTTCGCCGTCCTCGACGACGGCGCGGAGATTTGGCGCGCAAGCGACGGGCAGATGTACACGCAAGCGCTCCAAAACGTGGCGTTCGACCCGGACGTCGAGAAGACCTACTCCGGCGGATGGCCCGACGCGAAACCGGGCCAGTACACCGTCGTCGCGACGCTCGAAATCGTGGAAGAAGACGTGGAAGCGCGAACAGACTTCAAACTCTGATTTTCTCGGGAGTCCGATCTATTTCAGTTCGTCGTACAACTGTTCTGCGGCACGTCGAACCGCCTCGTCGCTGCTCTGGGTGGGATCCCAGCCGAGCGCCGACAGTTTCTCGATGGAGAGACGCATCTTGGGTACGTCGCCCGTCCATCCGCGGTCGCCGCCGGTGTACTCGTACTCGGGGTCGAGTCCCATCACGTCGGCCACGATGTCCGCGATGGCGTTGACCGAAGTCGTCGTCCGCGTCCCGAGGTTGTACGTGTTCAAATCGTCTTCCCCATTCTCGACGATGTGGCACATCGCGTCGATACACTCCTCGACGTGGAGGTAGGATTTTTCCTGTCGTCCGTCGCCGAGGATGGTCAGCGATTCGGGGTCTTCGAGCAGCTTTTCGATGAAATCCGGAATGACGTTGCCGCGCTGGTGCGGACCGACGATGTTGGCGAAGCGGTACATCCACACGTCGAACCCGTAGGAGTGAGCGTACGTCGAGATGATTCCCTCGTCCGCGAGTTTGCTCGCCCCGTAGATGCTGATGGGTTCCAACGGCGCGTAGTCCTCGGGCGTCGGCATCGGCGCTTCGCCGTACACCGTCGAAGAGGACGTGAACGCGAAGTTGGTCACGTCGACATCGTGCATTCGTTCGAGAATGTTGTACGTCATCTCGCTGTTCTCTTCGAACAGTTTGCGCGGCTGGGCGTAGTTCGTGTCCGTGTACGCCGCGAAATGAAACACCATGTCGAGGTCTTCGGTGATGACCTCTGCCACGTCATTTTCTTCGGTCATATCCGCCTGCACGAACGTCACACCGTCGGGAACGCGGTCCTGCGTTCCCTTCGAGAGGTCGTCGACGACCGTCACATCGTTCGATTTGGAGAGGCGCTTTGCGAGGTGAGAACCGACCAGACCGGCACCGCCGGTTACGAGGATCCGCTTTCCTGTAAGCTGCATGCTCGCTTGTGTGATTGTTTCCGGCAAGTGTGTTCCGGTCCGTCGTCCACCCCTCCGGAGCGAGGTTTTGAATCGAAAGCGATCTCGTGAAATATTATCTAATTTTTCACTGAACGCCAATAACGCTTATACACAAATATCGAAATGGTTTCCGGTATGGCTGCTGAGACATACGGATTGATCAGTTTACTCCCGGCGTTGATCGCCATCGTGCTAACTCTCACCACGCGACAAGCGCTCCTTTCCTTGTTCGCCGGAATTTGGCTCGGTGCGACGATTCTCGTCGGATGGAATCCCATCGCCGGTGCCGCCCGAGGGTTGCAGTTCGTGGTGGCGAACGTCACCTCGACGTTCAACGTCAAACTGTTGTTGTTTACGTTCCTCATCGGCGCGATGCTGGGAATGATATTCCTTTCAGGTGGTATGAGTTCGGTGGCGGACGCTATCGTCAAACGGGTAGGGTCGAGTCGGCAAGCCCGGTTGGGGACGTCCATCCTGGGAATGCTCATCTTCTTCGACTCGTACGCCAGCACGATGATTTCCGGTTCGGTGATGCGACCCGTCACGGACCGATTCGACGTGAGTCGGGAGAAACTGGCGTACATCCTCGACTCGACCACCGCTCCGACAGCGAGCATCGCGGTGGTCTCGACGTGGCTCGGTTACGAGGTCGGACTCATCAAACAACAGTTCGACGCGTTGGGAATCGATAAGGAACCGTTCATCGTGTTCGTTCAGTCCATCCCGTTCCGCTTCTACAGCCTCTTCGCCATCGTGTTGGTGTTCATCATCGTCCTTACCGATTGGGACTTCGGCCCAATGCAGGCCGCCGAACGCCGCGCTCGGGAGAAAGGGAAAGTCCTCGGCGACGACGCTAATCCGTTGATGGAGACACAAGCGAGCGACATCGAAACGCCCGACTACGTCGATCCGCGCTGGTGGTACTTCGTGTCTCCCATCCTCGTCCTCATCTTCGTCACCGTGTTCAGCCTCTGGTTCACCGGGGGAGGAATGGACGGCGGTTCGTTCAGCAACGCGCTCGAAGACGCCGACACGGCGAGTGCAATCCTCTGGGCGGCGTTCGCGGGGTGCGGGACGATCCTCGCCATCCTCGTCGGCCACGCCCGCATCGAACTCGACGCGGTGAGCGACTCCATTTTCGAGGGATTCAAGATGGTGATGTTCCCCGTCGCCATCCTCTCGCTGGCGTGGAGCATCGGCTCGGTCAGCCAGAAACTGGGCGTCGGCGACTACGTCGTCAGCGTCTCGCAGGGTATCATCACGCCCGAACTGCTCCCGGCCGTCATCTTCCTGAGCGCTGCGATCATCAGCTTCTGCATCGGCACCTCGTGGGGGACGATGGCAATCCTGTTCCCTGTCGCCGTCCCCTTGGCGCACTCGCTCGGGTCACCGCTCGTGATGGGCATCGGTGCCATCCTCACGGGGTCGCTCTTCGGTGATCACTGCTCACCCATCAGCGATACGACCGTCATGTCGAGCATGTTCGCCGCCAGCGACCACGTGGACCACGTCAACACGCAGATTCCGTACGCGATGCTCGCGGCAGTCATCGCGACTGGATCGTTCCTCGTCAGCGGCTACACCGGAATTCCGGTGAGCGCTACCCTCCTCCTCGGCGTCGCGCTGTTGATCGGTGTTACCTACTTCCTCTCCGAGTACGTCGGCGTCACCGACGAAATCGGCGTTGCACAGGCTTTCGAGTGAAATTCGAAACCCCCTAACCGAACCGGTTCCTTTTTCCGCGCATGCACGACGAACCGTCGGTCACGGTCGTTCGCCTCGGCCACCGGCCCGGACGCGACGAGCGAATGACCACCCACGTCGGACTCACGGCCCGCGCGCTCGGGGCGGACGAGGTCGTCCTCCCCGACAACGCGGGACAGTCACGGGACACCATCCGCGACATCACCGACCGCTTCGGCGGCCCCTTCGATGTCGAATGCTCGGGTAGCCAGAAGGCGCTCATCCGGAATTGGGAGGGGACGGTCGTCCACCTCACGATGTACGGCGAGCGCGTGCAGGACGTGGAGGATGAGATTCGGGACGCCCATACGGGAGACGAGGAACCGCTCCTCGTCGTCGTCGGTGCGGAAAAGGTCTCGTTCGACGTGTACGAGGCCGCCGACTGGAACGTCGGCGTGACGAACCAACCGCACTCGGAAGTCGCCGGACTGGCCGTCTTCCTCGACCGACTGTTCGACGGCCGAGAACTCGACTGCGAATGGGAGGACGCCCAACAGCGCGTGATTCCGAAAGCGACCGGCAAGCAGGTCGAACCGGTCGACGAATAGTTCGGCCGGATTGCGATTTTGGAATCGTCGGTTCCGCCGACAACCTCGTTTGATGGGACTGATGCTCGGCGTCAATTCCGGCAGTGATCGTACGTCTCGTAGTCGAGACAGAGATCCAGCAGTCGATCGACCATCGGTGAAGGCGTTCGCAAACGGACCACGTTCTCCGCTTCGTCGTGTTCGACGACACCCATGGCGACTAGTTTGGGAAGGTGAACGTGTTGAAGGCTCACCATCGTGCGCCGGTGTGTCTCGGGTGTCACGTCCAGTCCCTCCGATTCGGCGACGATGATGTCGGTCAGGGCTTCGAGGGAGGCACACCCATCGAACGTTTCGAGGAGATGGTAGAGAACGAGACGACGGCGATAGTTCGACAACACATCGAACGAGCGACTCAATGGGGATCCACGGTCCATCGTGCGGAAATATACCGCTCGCCGATGGGTGTGCCCGTGGGTTGACGACTCAAATCTTTATATCGGGTCCTCCGCGACGGAGTTCCCGACCAGCGTGGCGGTTCCTTTGCGCAGACGGACCGACAACGCTTGTGCGCTGATGTCGAACTCGTCGGCGAGTTCTTCGAGCGTCGTTCGCCGTGGCACGTCGAAGTAGCCCGTTTCTAGCGCTCGGAGCAACGCGTCGTATTGGAGCGAGGTCAGTCCCGTCCCTCCCGAATCGTCCGCGCTGCTGTACAGCGCATCGACCGAGACGCTTCCGAAGTTAGCCTGCCACCAGTCGATGGACGACGTGAACGCTTCCCGATCCGGCACGAGGAGCCTGACTTCCCACCCCTCGAACGTCCCGACTGCGTCCAGTAGAATGACGCCGCGTTCGATCCACGCCGAACCCGGAGCGACGGTGATCGCCGCTTCGGCGAACTCCACACGATAGAGACGACGGACGTCGTCCTCACGGGAGGTGTCCTCAGAGAATTGTTTTACCTCCGTGATCGACGAGTCGTTTCCCACGGCCGCTTCGAATTCGTCGTCTTCGCCCTCTTTCACCCAAAGCAACAACTGAATAGTCTTCCCGTCGTCGATGCTTCGCCCACGTTCCACCTCGATGGTCGTGTGAGGACACGCCGTCAGTGTCGCTTCGAGAATAGATGTTTGAATTGAGAGTTCAGCAGTGAGCACATGTTCCCAGAGACAATGAAGGGACAAATCCTTCATGGTCGCGTCTACATTTCGAAAATTTATTTAAAGATAGTTTCTCATTCTAGGATATTGCACAAAATATATCGAACGGCGGTGGTGTAAATACGCCCGGACGGTATCGACACCTGAACTGACCGAACTATGGTGTTGACGGTCGAACTGCGTCGATTCCGCGCGAACGGTATCGGGGGGTCGTGTAATGGGAGGTCGTGTAATCGGTATCTCCTCCGCCGGGACCGCCAGCCCAATCAGTCGAGGCAGTCGTATAGCGCCTTCCGAAGGGCCCTCTCTCGGGGGTCGTCCCACAGTTGCGGCTTCATTCGGTTCGGGGCGTACGCGAACCCAAGCCCTTCGTCTGGATCGCCGAAGGCGAACGATCCCCCCGCTCCGGGGGTGCCGAACGCGGCCGTGGAACGTCCGAACCGGAAATTGGACGACGGCTTCGAATAGCCGAGCGAATAGGCGGATTCGGTTTTCAACACGAGATCCACCGGTCCCTGTCGCGGCGGGTTCGGTGGCCGTCTCAACTCGTCTAGCGTGTCGGTCCCGATGTCCAGATCGCCTCCATCGGTGGCGAGCATCCCGTATATCTCAGCGATATCTCTCACACGACCGATACCGTTGCCCGATGGAATCTCGACCGAGCGGTACGACGGCCGATCGAGTTCGGCGGGCGAGTCGATCTCGAAACAATCCAACGCACGACTCGACAGCGACCGCGGTGACAACAGCGAGAGAACCATCCGCCACGGGAACTGACGTATGTGTGTCACAAACTCGGCGACGCTGTAGCCGTCGATTTCGGCGATTCGATCCCGGGAGACATCGTCGGGAAGTCCGACGTAAAACTCGGCGTCGAGCGGCGCGGCGATCTCGTCGGCGAAGTACTGACCGAGGGTTCGTCCCTCCGGGTCCGTCCTTCTGATGAGTTCGCTCTCGTACCATCCCAGGGTGAACGAGTGGTAGCCGTGACGGCGTCCCGGCGTCCATTCGGGACGCTTCGATGCGAGCATCGACGAGAGGGTCTCGGTATCCGCGATGCGTCCGGGATTCAGTTTCCGTCGTGGTGCCGCAACTCCCCCCTGATGGGCGAGTAGTTCGCGGATCGTGATTTCGTCCTTCCCGTTCTGACCGAATGCGGGCCAGTGGGTGGCAACCGTATCGTCGTACTCGAATAACCCGTTCGACTGTGCATGCGCGACGGCCGTCGCCGCCATTCCCTTCGTCGTCGAGAAAACGAGAACGAGCGTGTCCTCGGTCCACGGTTTCGAGCGGGCGACGGTGCGAAATCCTCCCCAGAGATCCACTACCTTCTCCCCCTCGTGATACGCTGCACAGGCGGCACCGAGTTCGTCTCGACGCCGGAAGTTTTCCACGAACGTTTCGGCAACCGGCTCGAATCCCGGAGCAACCGTTCCGTGTATCGAGGGCGGCGACGTCATATGTGAGTTAGCACGATCCGTTGTGAAATAAATTCGGAGTGTCGATCCCCTGATTCGTCGAAGCAGTCGATCGTGCCTCGTATCCTCGACGCATCGGATGAACCATGATCGCAAATCGTCTACGATGCGTTCTGATCTAACTGAAGATATTTACTCCCTCGATTCAACGGTCAACTCATATTAAAATGAGTAGAACATCATCAGCTATCGAAACGGATCTAACCGTTTCGAGCGGCTTCATCGATATCACCTCCGAAGCAGTTTCGACGGTAATTCACACTCCCCTCATCTTCGGGTTGTTCTTGATCACCGGTCTTTCCGGACTTCTTTCTCAGACGTTCTCTAATTTCTTCTCGCTCGTTGCCGGGGCACTCGGGATAATTATGGCGTTTAACACTCTGGGTGGAGACGTCGAAAGCCAGCGTTCCTTCCTGGTCCGTGTTTTCTTCGTACTGATTGCTGGAATCGTTGCGGGAATCCTCATCGTCATCGGGGCACTGTTCCTCGTTATCCCTGGCATCTATCTCTCCGTGCGTTTCCAGTTAGTCACGGCGACGATCATGCTGGAAGACTGTGGCCCGATAGAAGCACTACAGCGCAGTTTTTCTCTCACGAAGGGGCACGCGTGGACTATTTTTGGTGTGACAGTTCTGATCGGTATCGCATCGATTCTCCTCGGTGCCGTCGGGGCAGTACTCATCGTGGGAGTTCCGAGCGGTTCAGCGAACTTTAGCACGTATCAGGAGTTCTTGCGTATTGGCGGTGGGGTCTCCACGATCGTGGTAAGTCCAGTGAGTGTGGGAGCTAGCGCGGTCATGTACGGTCTGTACAGTCGAGAATAATCCCTCCGCGGTAGAATGCCCGGAACGAACCGTCTGGCACTACCGCTTACACCGATACTGCGTGAGAAGCTTTTCTATCACATTCCTCTTCGCTGTTTCGCGTAGCGACTCCAGTTCGCCTCGATCGACGGAATAGCACGGCGAGAATGAACACCGTAGGGTGTTCCGGTGTCGTTCGCCGCCCCCCGATTCGTCAATCGGTATCAGACTCGCCCTCCTCATCGACGAGAATCTGCTCTTGCTGCACCAACGCTTCGAGACGTGGGCGTTCAGTATACGAAATGAGTTGCAGTGAAGGATCATACCCGATCACACCATGATCCGCCAGTTTGGGAAGGGAGATGTGATGAAGACGGATCTTCAGTCGCTCTCGATTCGTGCCAGTGTGTGTCTGTAGATGTTCTACGATGGTTTCGAGTGGAACGGGTTGATCAGCGTTCGAAATGAGATAGGACAGGATTTGACGACGTTGTTCGTCCGCGAGGAGTTTAAATAAGACGTCCAGCGAACGTTGTTCGCTTTCGTCGTTTGGCGACGTGTCCATCTTGATCAGGACTACTGGAACTGGATGTATAAGGTCTTGGTCTGTTCGAACAGGTCTCACTAAATAGAACGAAGGAAGTGAAAGGGGATCCGAAATTCAGGATTCGGACGTACCAAACAGCACGTGTTCCACGATTGCTTCGACTCCGTGTCGGATTCGGTCGGATAGCGACTGTTGGGTGATATCGAGTTCGGCCGCCAGTTCCGAGAGTGTGACCTGCCGAGGCGTCTTGAAATACCCGCGTTGGAATGCGAGCACGATGGCTTCTCGTTGTTTGTTCGTGACGATGGTTTCGAGTTCAGATGCTCCAGCCTCGCTCAATGAATGCATTTTGCCGAGTGTGTACTGGATCTCGTTCTCGCGGCTGATGTTATGGAACTTCGTCAACTGGTCTTGAGAGGGGAACAGCAATTCGAACTCCCAGTTTTCGTTTCCATATCCGTGCGCACTCCGAATAATGCCCTCCGTGATGGTGAGTCCTTCCAAAAATGCTCCACTTGGGATATCCCAATTGAGGAGATACAAGCGACGGTCCTCCACTTGGTCGATTGCAACGAATTGCTGGACGTTGGTGTCGTCTCGAACGCGCCGTTCGAAGGCATCCAAGTCACCGTCCCACGCCCAAAAGATAGGCACGACTTCGCCCCCGACAGGGACGATGCGTTCGAACTCGATATGAAGTTCGGTGTCGGCAGTGAGCATCGTTCCTAACGGGAAGCTCTCCGGAGGGAGAGATAACTCAACAATAACCGCCATGCAGTCGTGCACTATTTATAGCGTATTAGTAATTTGGTTGGTGCGAGAGAAACCGTTACGATTCAATCGTCGGTGTCTCATTCGTGGCTTTCTTCTTGCTCATCGTCCGTCGCTAGCAAATTCGGAACGTCCACCGGAGACTGCGTGTGTAGGTCACGAGTACGGTTCACCAATGGAGAAACCGATGTCCATCCGAATTCGCACGGATGGTCTCCGGAAGTCTACTTAAATAAACTTGTATATTAGCACAGGACTCAGGCCAGTAGACGAACTTCGATCATCGTATGGAAGCGTCAACAGAATCGAACTGGACTGCGACGAATATGCCCGACCAATCCGGTCGTACAGTCGTCGTCACTGGTGCGAACAGCGGGCTTGGGCTTGAAGCGACCAAAGCATTCGCGCGCAAAGGTGCACACGTCGTCATGGCGTGCCGGAGCCTCGACCGAGCAAATCGTGCACGTCGAAGGATCGAGTCGATGGTCACCGACGTATCGTTGACGGTGCTCGAACTCGACCTTGCAAGTCAAGCATCCATCCGACAGTTCGTTACCGAGTTCGAGTCCGAGTTCGCCCGCCTCGATGTGCTCCTCAACAACGCTGGCATAATGATGACGCCGTATTCGACGACAGAGGATGGGTTCGAACGACAACTCGGCGTTAACCATCTCGGACACTTTGCGCTCACCGGACTCCTCCTCGACCACCTCGTGGAGACCGACGGAGAGACCCGCGTGGTCACGCAGAGTAGTATCGCCCATAAGTCCGGGTCTGGAGAAATCCACTTCGACGACCTCCATGGAAAACAGTCCTACAGCCGATTCGAGGCGTACGCGCAGAGTAAACTCGCAAACCTGCTGTTCACCTACGAACTGGACCGACGACTTCGCGCAAGTAGGGCTGACACGATTGCTGTCGCCGCTCATCCGGGGTCGTCGGCGACCGAACTTGTGAGCGGCGACACGGAGATGGATACATCCGTCATTCAACAAATCGTCAGGAAATTCGTGAACACCTTCATGACGCAATCCGCCGTCGCCGGTGCACTTCCAGCGCTCTATGCTGCGACAGCGGCGAACGTCGACGGCGGTCACTACATCGGCCCGGGCGGGCTCTTGGAGATGCGAGGGAACCCGACCCACGTCGTTTCGAACGCGACGTCGTACGACCACGCTACTGCACGCCGTCTGTGGGAGGTCTCTGAAGAGTTGACCGGAGTCACGTTCGAGTTCGAGGAACCACAGCCCGCATAGCTACTGGGTGTGTTGGGATACCGATTGCTCCGGTCCGAGCGTCTGACTGATGAGTTGATTCTCGGCCCGGCGGAGAAGGTCGGATGCGGACGGGCCGGAAATCCCGAGTTCGTTAGCGAGTTCCTTCGTCGTCAAAGTGCGCGGAGAGTCGTAGTATCCACGAGCGAACGCGAGCGAGATTGCTTGATGCTGTTTCTCCGTGAGTCCAAACTGATCCCGTTCTCCGGGATTTTCGGGATCGGCTGCGATGGTCAGCAATTTGAACGGGATGTTTTGGGCCGCACACAGATCTCGGTGGGTTTTGAACGCTTCGTAGTCGGAGAACACCTTCTGATGTCTCACCCCTTCGGGGGTTACCGACGCGTTCATCAGTACGCCCTTGAACGACTCGTGATCGTGTGACGCGGCGAGGCCGGATTCATCGTCGATTGTCAATCGATAGAACCACCCCTCGGCTGTCCGTCCGATTTCTACCACGTCAACCACCTCTGGCTGTGCGTCTGCTTCCCGCTCGAATGCCTCTCGCGAGTCGTCGGTCATGGTCACCGCGACGAGAAGCCGTTCATCTTCGAGCGGGACGATGTTGGAGATGGATATTTCGTTACTCGGGATCGAGCACGCGAGATCAACCAACGGGAGCGCTCGATCCGCGAGGAGAACCTCTGCGACGATTGCCATAGCGAGTAATCGGAGTCGAACTGCTTTATCTACACTGCTCGCTACACAAAGGTCACTTGCTCAATTGGACCGCGAAGAAAGAGACGCCCCCGAAAAGTCGTACCTTCAGAGTGAGGCGAGTGAGTGAATTCCAGCGGGAACGCTTCCGATTCGCTGCCATTCGCCGTTTGTGGTTCGTTGCAAGACGCTCCCGCTCGATCCAGCGGCCGTACTCGCATCGGTCGTTCGATGGGCCTTCTCGGACCGAAGGATGTTCCGGTGTCGTTCGCCAGCCTCCGATGAGCGTTCACGAGCCCGGCGGGCAGTTTGCCGACGGCGCGGAGGAGTTGACCGACGATCTGCTGCGGATCAGTGACGTCGATATCGAAGTGTTCCGTGCTCAGGGTGGTATACCGTGAACGCGACTGCCGAAACTCGCGGGAAGTTCATATTTCTTGGCCGTCGTCGAGTAGTGTTGCCTGTACAGCACCAGTACTCGTAACTACGACTCGGCACCCGCTGTACTCGAACACGATACGTCCAGTCGTTTGGGACGTACCATCCAACGGTGAGTCGAAGAGTTCCTCAAGAGCGTCTGGGTTGATCGTCTCGTAGATCGGTGGGAGCGAGGATGTTTCAACCTCTTTCTCTGCAGCAACCTCGCGAACGATCGCTACCGGGAGTGAGTCTGTTTCACCGCCGTCGGTGAGTTTCGGCTGAATTGGCTGGGGAGTATCTGACAGTGGATTAGTTGAATCGGTCATGGTTTTTGGATTCTCTAATCGAACCAGTTGGTATGGTGAGATTTTATAGCACTTACGTTGCCGAGTAAGCTGCTACTGGGTACTCATGCTTAAAATAATCGGATTTGTATCCCTCATGTTTGATCATGTCCAACGATCGTTCTCCGAGTTATTTAGAACAAATTGGATGTAGTGTTCATTCGAAATACTTCGGGACGTTTTGGATCAGGCGTACGGCGTCGGATGTTATCCCGGTTGACTCGATGAGATCACGGGATGTCCATTCGACTAATCCAGCCTCCCCGAGAAGAGGTAGATGTTGATGTCTCAGGGCCAGCGCAATCTGCTGACGATCGGAGTCAGAATGCTGTTCCAACTCCTCACCAACTGCCGTCGCGACATCGGCAACTGGTTGTGGTTCGTTCTCAACGTTGAGATACATGAGTGTGTGGCGACGATATGAGTGATTCACTGCACGTAAGATCGTGTCGAGATCCAGCTGTGGATCGGGATCCGTTTCTCTCCAATTCGCCGTTCCGTTGTTCATCCTACGATTGTATCCTGACATTTCTTTGGATGATGGTAGCATTTCACAGAGCGATACGGGAGTATATTATTGTAGAATTGACAAAGGTGTTTTTCTAGTATTGTAAAACAAGAATTCCAACATATTTATTATTTATGAGACTCGAAAATGAGTTCAAAATCGAAGGAGGGCGGCCATCAATGAGCATCTAAGTGACCGCTCGCAGGATGCCGGTGATTCAGAATGCGTGCTACAGCTATCGTCTGTCTGAGCCATCAACAAACCAACTCGCTTGCGCTTTAACGGGCCACTCTGTAGACAGCGCGGTCCTCACCGAGTAGTTGTGCCCTCCGTCCTCGATGCATACTACCGCTGTGGCAACTACTTCGAGAACCTCCCGGAATGAGTCGGTCGGAACCGCTCACGTTCGTAACTGAATATTTCGGCGATGACTCTGCAGGAATAGTACCAATTTTTTTTATCGTCGCTCGTTGGTTACTCGTGGTAGAAATAGATGGGTCGGGGCAGTTCCGAACTAAATCCAAATAAATTTCTGCAGAAAACTACCATCGGGCGACCCGATGCACTGCTGGCGGTTTTCGTCATCGGTCAACCTCCATTCGTTCGATGTGTTGACGACGTCGGCGCTCCATGCGCTCCAACGGAGACTCCTTGTCGTAGTGCTGTTCGATGACATCGAGACCGGCGTTGACTCGCTCCGCCACGACCTCCGGCGGGATACCGATGTTCAACTGCCACGTGATCGACCCCGTGCGTATCCGATGCGGGGACCGACTCGACGGGCACTTGCTGGCGTGTGCGAATTCGGTCATCTCGCACTCTTCCCGCTCCCTCCCGTGTGGACACGGACAGTAGTGGCACGGCAACGTCCCGAGATAGGACCACACCCGGATGGTGTTCTTTCCGGGTCGGCCCCTCGTACTCGACAGCAACGGCTGGCGGTTGTGATCGTCGTAGACGTCGTAGCGATGATTGGCGATGTAATCCCGAAGGACGTCCGACACCTCGGTCGGAATGGCGACGGGTCGCTCTCCCCGCTTCTTGTTCTTCAGCGGCGTGCCCGTTTCGGGGCGATGCTGGAAATGGAGGTAGTTCTCTTCGAGGTTTGCGTCCCGAAGGTCCAACGCACGAATGCTTCCCATCCGCGCGCCGGTGTGCCACGCGATTTCGAGAAACGCGTGGTTGCGGGTTCCACGAAGTTGATCGTCGTTTCGGAAGTGGTCGATCAACTTGAGCGCCGGTGACTCTTCGAGGAGTTCCTCGTTGGAGCGGTCGTCCTCGTCCACGTCGGGAATGCGGACGGCGTCGGCCAAGTCATCGACCGCGCCGAGCTGTTCGAGGTACTCGACGAACTTCTTGAGCGTCCACATCTCGGCTTCGAGCGTCGCCGGTCGGATTTTCCCGCTCCGAACGTCGTAGTACTCGTCGAGGTCGAAGGCTTGGAGCTCGCCGACGCGTTGGATGTCGATGCCCTCGCACCACTCGACGAAGAGCTTGAGCCGATACTCCCACGAATCGACGCTGGCGTCGTCGAGTCCGCGCGCCTGCGTTTGAGGTACCGTTTGACCACTCGACGCATCGAGAGGTCCGAAGGGTCGGGCCGTCTGTCCGATCTCATCGGTCCACCTCCGAGAGCATGGCGTCCTTCGCATCCTGAACGCGCTTGAACATCTCCCGATCTCCGCCGCGATCCGGGTGGTGCTCCTTCAGCTTCTGCCGGGCCGCCGCCTTCACGACGTTGGCCGGAGCGTTCGGTGCGACGTCCAGGAGGACGTGGGGCGGTTGACGGGCGACTACCGCGCCCTGTGTGGCCCCTTCGTCGGCGGGCGGGAGGCGAGCGTTGGCGAACTCGCTCTCGCCGGTCTCTACGGGGCGCTGTTCCATCTTTCGCTTCTCGCGGAGGTAGAGGTATAGCGTCCGCACGTTGTCCCGGAGACGCGAGTAGGCGTCGCAGGCGACGGCGTACTGGTCGCCGTCCATCGTCCACCGGACGACCGCGCCAGGATCCGTCGGCGAGGCGTTCGCGTAGGGATACCGCGGGTTCCGCTTCTGGTGTTGGGCCGCGGTCGAGAGCCGCCAGTCGTCCACGCCGACGCGTCCGAGTTCCGTTTCGAGGTCGTCGATGGAGTCCCGGAGCGACGCCGCGTAGCGGTTGTTTCGCGTTCGCTCCGCGGGGTCGGTTCGCTTGAGGGTCGCGGGCCAGTCGAGGCCGGTCATTCTGCCACCTCCCTACGGGCCACTTCCAAATCGTCGATGATGTGACCCAACGCGTTGGCCTTCCCGGCGTCCGGTATCTCGTTCCAATCATCGACGACATGGAGCAGCATGTCGCGTGCGGACTGCATCTCGTGCGGGAGCGACAGGCAGGGAGCGTTGACGAGTTCGTCGAACCACGACTCCCCCAGGTCGATGAGCTCGCAGGTCATGTCGTCCTCGGCGTGAATCTCGGTTCTCGTCGCAAGGAGCATCGTCGAACCGTTCTCGGTTCGCTTGGCGACGAAAATGTCCGTGATTCCGTCGCTGTGAAGATCGGGAAGAACGTGAATTTCCCGACCGTCCGGATACGTCCAGCGTTGAGGGCGTGCGAAGAGTTCGCCGTTTTGGGTGACGCGCTCCGTCAATTCGGCTTTCGTTCTCGGTACGTCATTTGCGGAAACGTCGCCTTCGTGGTCGCTCATTCGGAATCACCTCCCGAGCCGTAGCGGTGGGTATAGATCGTGTCCACCCACGTCGAGTGGCCGTACTTCTGGTGGTGCTGCGCGGCGATGCCCATGCCGTTCTTCGCGTCGCCGCCGAAGTCGCATCCGGGCTCGTCGCAACCGTACTGACAGGCAACGAGGTCCATCAGGCGTCACCTCCGGTGGCCGCGATTCCGAGTTGTTCGGCCCGTCGCCTCGTGCTGGCTTCGAGCATGCGCCGCGTCGCCTCGGTCGTTTCGTACTCGTTGGTCCGACCGTTCTTCCGGCCCTTGTCGAGCAGGCCGGAGGTGACGAGTTGGCTGAGGTTCTGGTAGAGCCGCGAGTGGTGAACGGTCTCGTAGTCGTCCTCCAGCGTTCGCTTGATGGCGAGCCCCTTCGGGGGTTCGTCCCGTTCGAGGTCACGAACCGCGTAGAGGATGTCGCGCTTGAACGCGTGGAGGTCGCTGAACGCGTAGCCGCCGTCGGTGGCGAGGCGGTCGTCGGTCTCGACGTCGTCGAACGCGTCGGGTTCGTCGTGGTTGTACCGGACCAGCCGGTCGTAGCACTCGGGGCAGAGCCACGCGGTCGTCAGTTCACCCGTTTCCTCGTTGCGCACGTCGGCTTCCTCGACGCCGCGGTGTTTCCCGCAGATGTCGCAGGCGTCGAGGTCGTCGTCCGCGATGAGGTCCTCGTACTCGGTGAGCGGCGGAATCACCTCCTCCTCGTCGCTCGGTGGTGCTTCGTCGTTCAGGATGGCCTTCGCGCCGTCCGAGAGGTCGTCCTCGTCCACGATGATGGTGTGGAGCAGCGCCGGGTCCGCGCGGCGGAGTGCGGCGGTGCCGTCTGCGTCGGCGAAGGTGTCGGGCGAGAACGCGCTGTCGCCGACTTGCATGGTGTCGAAGGGCGATTCGTCGGGTGCGCGCACGTCGAATTCGCCGACGAGATCTCCGACGAGCACGGCGGGCGTCTGGCCCTGTTCTCTCTTTTTCGCTTCGAGTTCGCGCAGTTGGTCGCAAAGATCGTCGATGGAGAGTACGGTGGTCGTCATTGGTACTCACCTCGCGACTTCTTCGTCTGTGTCATCGGTTCGGGTGTACTCGGACCCCCTATTAAATGGGTTTTCGACAGCGGAGTGAAAGTGAAAGTAGAACTTCCGTCGGTCGAATTCGTCGTTTCGTCTCTCGATTGTGACGTGTTCGAGACGAGTTCGCGTGCGGTGATCGGGCCGACCGGACAGCCACACGGGCTCAGAATGTGCGCGGATGGCCCGCGCGTGACGAGCGCGAGGATCGGTTCGTCGCAGTAGGGGCAGTTGGCAGTCGATTCATTCAGACAGTCGGGGCTTTCAAGACCCCGCGAGTTTTCTTCGTACATGGCTTCCTGCGTGCATTTGGAAGCTACCGCGGACCCGATGTCCCTAGCATCGGTCCGCTTACTTTCGACAGTAGACCCAACAGCGACGGGTCCGCGAATTGCTTCCTACCATCTGCCAAATCAGGGAGGGGTAATAAATCTTGATACCAATAGGTATCATAGAAAACCCAATTGGTATCAAACAGTGCGGGGGTACCTGTAATTATGGTAATAGAGCAAAGAGAGCGGGATAATGCGCCCGCTGGTATCTTGGATGACTAAGTCCGACCCTGCGATTCTCGAATTTTTCGGCGAGCAAGGAATCGCAATGCCACCAGCGGTTGTGTCTTTCAACATCGAAGGAATCTCTCACCCGACGGTTAAACGAAGAATGCCCATATTAGCGGAAGAAGGGTTATTAGAGAAAATAGAAGAGAAGAGAGGATACTACCGAATCACGGAGAAAGGTCGGCAGTACCTTGCTGGCGATCTTGATGCAGACGAACTAGAGAAGGACGGGAGTTAGAATTCTCATCTGCTTCGACTGCTGATTGAACGAGACACATAGGTCGAATAATATTTATATTTAAAATTACTATAGCAGGATAGAATCTTCACAGAACCCCAGGAGAACTACCATGATAGACCTCACCGACCTTCAAGAAGACATTCTTACGCTCGCTGTTCAAAATCCCGATATCACAAACAAGGAGATCGCCGACCGCCTCGACTGCAGTGAAAACTACGCCGGAGAAATTCGACGCAAATACGAAGGCAGTGTAGACGAAGAGCAGATCAGCGGAAAGTTGAATTCCGTCAGTAACTCTTCTGGTTCCTCAGGTGGACTGCTGAGCTTCGTCCTGTTCTTGATCGTCGCTCCGTTCAAGCTCGCGATCTGGGTGACATTGTTGCCGTTCAGGATTCTCGGAGCGATCTTCGGTGGAAGTTCATAACTCTGTTTCGTGACGCAGGCTGATTCTCTCTTCTTTGACTATCATTTATATTTCTGGAGTTGTCAGAATCCAATGGTCGGAAACCACCGGTTCATTGATTCAGCGTCGAAGCAACCCTTGTGGTTGTTTTTCGGCGTTTTCAGATGTCTAATCACGTAGAGATTGAGCAACTTCTGGAGCGGAACCTAATCGAAAAATCGGACGAGAGTGTGACTTACTACCAAATCATACGAAGAAAGGGGCGGCAGTATCTCGCTGGCGAGCTCGACGCGACCGAATTAGAGAAAGGCGACAATTAATCGCTGAAACAAAAGAGAGGCATTATCTGTCGACCCCCCGGGGGGTAGCACAGAATTGAGGGTCGACGAAGTTCTCCTTCTGAATCCAAGCTTATTAGCCGCTGTAGGCGCTATATCGGGCAGGGTTTCAGAAGTACCCTTGTTGGGTTGAAGCGACGACGGCGTTTTCCTGACGCTGACGACTGATCCGGTTTCAGAAGTACCCTTGTTGGGTTGAAGCAGTTGTCGTTGCAGTGAGAACAGCGATAGGCCTGGTTTCAGAAGTACCCTTGTTGGGTTGAAGCGGCCTTGCGTCGC